>JBARBA010000556.1:0-4358 GCA_049792555.1 Anaerolineales bacterium | reverse complement strand
AGAAAACTTACGAGGCGCCAATGACCTCGTCCATCAAGTCGTCGATGCCATAAAAGCCGGTTTTGCCCTGAATAAACTCAGCGGCCAGCACTGCGCCGGCGGCAAAACCTTCGCGGCCACGGGCGGTGTGTTTGATTTCGATGGTATCCACAGGGCTGTCGAACATAATCAGATGCATGCCGGGAATGGATCCGCCCCGGCTGCTGGAAAAGTGGATTTCGTCCGGCTCGATTTTGCGGTCGAGTTTATCCACCACCAGCTTTTGCTTGCGGTCGAGTTTTTCCGTTAGGATTTTGCCCAGCATGGCAGCCGTGCCGGAGGGCGAGTCGGCTTTGCCTTTGTGGTGAAATTCGTGGCCCAACACATCGTAATCCGGCAGGTTGTTAAAAACCCGGGCCGCGTAACCCACAATCCTGAACAGGGCATTGACCCCGATTGAAAAATTACCCGACCAGATCAGGCCGACGTGGTGCTGCTCAACAATCTGCTTCACATCGTCCATCTGCTTATACCAGCCTGTGGTGCCAATTACCATATTCTTACCGAGGGCGGCCATTTGCTCGATGTTAGCTACCGCAGTTTGTGGCTGGCTAAAATCGATGCAAACATCCGCCCCGGATAGAACCTCCGCTGTAATTTCTTTGTGACAATTTTCGCCGCCATAGGGGTCAACGATCGCCGTGATGGTGTGACCCTTTGCTGTGGCAAAGCGATGAACCATTTGCCCCATTTTACCGTAACCAATCAAAGCGATATTGGCCATGATAACTCCTCTTTGCTGTTTCCTATGAAAATAACAAACTCTCCGTTATCGGAGAGCTTGTTGGCAGACAGGGCTTGAAATACGATACTGCTTAACTTTCACCTAATTCTAACCAGACAAAGCACACCGACCCGATAACCATACGGCTTCGGAAATGTGGTCAGATGCTTTGCCTTGACCTCAATAACATCGGTGGCTGGTAGAGAAAGAGTATCCATATTGGTTCGATTTATATTCCAGTTTTTTTCATTTGTCAATGGTGGATTGTCTGGTGTTGTTGCATGGCGGTTTCGGCCCCTGCCCTCCCGAAGAGACCCCAGGCAGTCATGCGACTGTATAATAGGAACTTAGAAGTTAAATCCTTGCACCCTGGCCCATAGCATCCCAAGGCGGGCAAAAAGCAAGAAAATTAACCACAAAGTCACGAAGTCACGAAGAATTCTTTGGTTTTCTTCAAGGCTTGGTGACTTGGTGGCTTCGTGGTTAAAGGTTTTCCTTTTCCGGCTTGTCCGGGTTAGGATAAACGCCTGAGTGAGCAAACACTGGTGATACAATGCCCGGCAAGGCAGGCGCAGGCACCGACGCCCCCGTCCTCCCCCACTTCCCACGCCTTCCTCATCCATCCACCCACTCAAAAGGCCCCAAGATCGTGATCACCCCCGCATCGCTCTCGTTCATCGCCCCCCACCCCCCGGGCAATCCCCATCCCAAACAGCCCAAAATCGTTTTTTCGGACCTGGTCAGCGCGCAAACACGCGGCCGCAAAGGCCAGATCGAGTTCCCGATGAGTCTCGACACGCTGGAAACGTACCTGCGGCAGCAGGGCTACCGGGTCGATTATGCCTTCCTGCCTGACGGCGCGGGCAGCCAGCCGCTTGCGACGCTTGGGCTGCGCGGGCAGGAACCCTACCCGGTCAAAGATGCGGCCCTGTGGGGCATCAACATGATGAACTACCTGCAATCCCCGGCCTTTTTCGCGCTGCTGACTTCAGCGGGCGTGCCCCTCCGGCGCGAACAGCGCGACGGGACAAGCCCGCTGATCGTCCTGGGCGGGCACATCTGGCCCAACCCGCTGCCGCTCTCGGATTTCTACGATGTGATGGCAGTGGGCGACGGCGAAGACGTGCTGCTGCAAATGGCCGCCCTGCTCGAAGCCTTCCCCGATGACCGCGACCTGCTGCTGGCTCACATCGCAAAATTGGACGGGGTCTACGTCCCCGGCCATACCGACCGCCCGGTCAAAAAGGCGACCATCGACTTCGCCGACCCGGCCTATCCCGCCGGGAGTTCCTGCCTGCTGAACGGAGTCGGCGCGGTGCTGCTCTCGCGCGGCTGCGCCTACGACTGCGCTTTTTGCAACAACAGCCTGGTCGGAGGGCCATACCGCATCAAACCCATCGCCCAGGTGCGGGCGCATATCGACCGGTTGAAACAGGCCGGGGCGCATACCATCGTCCCGATTGCGGCCAGCGCCTCCAGTTATCTTTCCGACGGGCAGAGCGTTCAAGAGGTCGTGGCGTACATCCGGGAACAAGGGCTGGCGGTCAAAAGCATGACGGACCGGCCCGAAAAGTTTACGCCCCAATACCTGCGGCTGACCGCGCAAAAGACCGGCAAAGTGGTGATCGCCGTCGAAGCCAGCCCGCGCATCCGGCAGCTTGTTTTTCGAAAAAGCCTGCGGGAGGAGACCATCGAACGGGCCGTCTCGGCCTGCATGGCCGCCGGGATCAATCGCATCCAACTGTATGCCATCCTGGCCACACCGGCCATGCGCCCCGGCCTGCTGGACTACCTGCCGGGCGGCTTTGACGGCGAAGGGGCCGCAGACCTGCGTTACCTGGCAGAACTGGCGACGACGATGGCCGAACGCATGTCGCAAGCCGGGCTGAAAAAAGCGGCCGGAAAACCGTTCGTTTTGCTGGACTGTATGCCTTTTATCCCGGCCATCGGAACCCGCTTGCAAAAAGCGGCCTTTCCGTCTTACAATGACTATATGTCGAAAATATCGGAACTTAAATCGCTGATCGGGCTTCGCAATCCGGGGTTGGTGGAAGTTTCAGCCGCGCTCGACGAACGGACTCATTTGCTCCAGGCGTTCCTGGAACGGGGCGACGCCTCGGTCGGGGAGGCGCTCTGGCAAGCCTGGA
This sequence comes from Anaerolineales bacterium, assembly GCA_049792555.1. Taxonomy (GTDB): domain Bacteria; phylum Chloroflexota; class Anaerolineae; order Anaerolineales; family Villigracilaceae; genus UBA5195. Next base: position 1,448 of record JBARBA010000556.1, on the reverse strand, counting down.
GGCAGTCCGGCGGCGGGTCGATGACGCCGGGCGACATCCGGCAGGCCATTCAAACTTCCGGGCTGGATGTATCCGCCGATTACTTGGAAAGACGCCTGCCCTACGAAAGCATTTTGGACGCAAGCCATGACTGTTCATCCCTACGGTAACATCGAACGCTACAGCATGTTCTTCCCGATCAAAGTGGTCAACGGTTTCGTCACCTGCGACTTCACCCTGGGATGCTACTGTTGTAAATTTTGCCTGAACCGGCGCAACCCCGACTGGCAGCGCCTGCTGGAAACTCAAAAGGTCTACCGCAATCCTTTGCAGGTGGCGCAGGCGGCCAACTTGTTGAAAAGGGTCAAGGCGCTGACGCGCGCGCGCGTCACGCTCAAGTTCGGGCACGACACCGACAGCAGCCTGGAAGAAGACCAGGTGCAGCAGCTTTACGGCCTGCTGCCCGCCGACCAGCCCATCGTCTTCATGCGCCGCGGCAGGCTGACCCGCGAGCACCGCCCGTTTTACCTGCAAACCCGGCCCAACCTGCTGGTGGAGCTGACCCTGACGCCGCGCAGCCGCCTGCTCGATTACCAGATCGACCCGTTCCCCATCCTGGACTCGTTCGAGGGCGTAAGCGCCAACATGTTCTATACCGTCGGGCCGGTGTGCGCCGATAACGTGGACGAGGCCCGGGAAATCCTGCGCTGCATCCCGCCGGGCAGCAAAGTCTGCGTGCGCAATTTGATCGTCAAGGACATCCCCGAAATGGCCCCGGCGGGCGGGAGCGTTTCCCGTTGCGAAGAACTGCGCGAGTTCGCCCACAGCCTGGGACATTTCGTGATTCCCTACCTGAACTGCGTCGTGCGCGCGGAGTTGGGCCTGGGCTTCCACAAGCGCGGCGAATTTGTCTCCGAGCCGAACACCTGGCAGATGCGCTGGGCGCAGTTCTGCAAAGTGCGCGAGCAATGCAGCCGCGAGGAACCCGAAGAGCAGGAGCGCAGCCGCATCCAACCCGCCCTGGCCGACCTGGGGCTGACCCTGGCCAAACCGCTCGAAAAATTCGCCCACAAAAGCTACGCGGTTGTCACCAACGAAGAAGTCAATTTCGGCGACGAGTGTTACCTGCGCGAGCTGACCGGCTTGAAGATCGATCTGTGGAAAGAGGGCATGAAGACCGGCACGGCCCTGACCCCCTCCATCGCGCTGCGCTGGAAGGAGCGCGACTTTTTCCCGGTGGATGAGATGCTGGAGCTTGGCAGGGAGTCGTATCGGATGGCGTTTTCGGAGTAGATGGGCGGGCAGTAACAGAGGTCTTTGGGAATCTCCGTGATTAAAACTTTTTTGGACACGGAAAACACGGGGTGAGACCGCACTTAACTGTGGAGACCTTTTGAAGGCACAACATCGTCCCGATGCCCTTGCGGGAAAAGAACGATTTGGACACGGATTACACGGAGTTACACGGA
>JBARBA010000555.1:0-4210 GCA_049792555.1 Anaerolineales bacterium | reverse complement strand
TCGTCTGCACTTGTAGGCTCATCTATTCTTCTCCGTTCGAACCTGGATTCCATTGTCGGCCCTATTATGCCTTGTTCTCGAATTCGCCAACAGTATCAATGATTGTGACGCCCGCCTTTATTTTACCGACTTCCGGCAGCATACCATCTGTGGCCGGGCCGGCAGCGATGGCGAACTCACCGCTCATCAACCCCAGCAGCTTCTGGAGGCTGACGCCATATTGCTTCTCGAACAGGTCAAGCGATTCCTGAACATCTTTCGTATACGTCGGGCTGTCTTTTTGCAGGTACTTGCCAAAATTTTGCGTAGAGTTGATGCCGAGGTATAGGAAAGTATCGTCGGGGAGCAACTTGTCCACCGTTGGATTTGTATATTTGACGGCCAGGTTATCTTTCTGGAACTGGCTTATTTTGTCTTTGTCATACGCGATTGCCATATCCATTTGCAAGCCCACGTTTTTGGCAGAGAGGCTTGCGCCCATCCCTTCCAACCCGGCCAAACTGCTCGCGAGTGTCGTTGAACTGGGTAGCGTGCTGCTCATGGATTCAAAATATTTCTGGTAGACGTCTGCGCTGATGTAGGCAGATGCAATCCGGTCGGCAGGCAAAGCTGCAATTGAATCCTTATAGGCTTGAGTGCCAGACAGGGAATCGCCGTTCTTTAATTTGGCGGAACTGGTGATCGCGTCTTCTGTGTTGGCCAGGTAAACGAAATTACCGTTCCTGGCGATGACAAGGGTGTCTTTGACGCTTGCGCCAGTATGGGTATGCAACGTGATTCCATCCTGATCGTGTTTGGTGAACGAAGTACCCTTCTTGCTTTCCGCGGCTGCCGTAAATTTGTCGATAAAGGCATCTGCCTTGGCGCCATCGCGGCTTTCGACGATCAGCATGTATTTGCTGTTCCCCGATTTGAAATCCGCTTCGGTGAGGACAACCGCAGCATATTGTCCAATCCACGGCAAGACGTCATCGGCAAAGCTCATGCCATATTCGTCGTTCATAACGCGATTTGCCATTTCGAGCGACGTTTCGTTTTTGCCTGTTTTGGCAGCCTGTTGCAGCGCGGAGCCGATTTTATTGACATTGTCCGACTGGGCCTTGACAAGGTCGATGTTGACATAGGCTAAAGCATTGCCGGGCACGACTGCCGAGATCGGGTCGCCGCCGCCCATCAACCTGGGCCATAAGAACCAGGCCAGGACGGCAACAAGGGCGGCGCAGGCGAGCAGCGCCAGGCATCCGCATCCGACGATCCAGACGGCTTTGGGGATGCCGCCGCTTTTCGCAGGCGCCGGCGGCGCGACAGGGGACGCCGGTGGCGTGACAGGTGTTCCAGGTTGGGCCATTACATTGTTTTCATTCATTCTCCACCTCACTGGGTTGAATATGAGTTTTCAAGAATAAAGCGGGTATGACAGCCAGGGCGGCTATGGTTCCTGCAATGATAAAAGATTCGCTGATGACTCGTTCCATCACCTCCATTCCAACACGGACTGTTTCACCCAAACCGGGCGCAGCGGAGAGCAGGGCTTCACTCAACGCCTGGGCGCGCACCAGGTCATAGGTGGTAATGCTTGAGACGCCAATGGTCATGCCGATCAAGCGGAAGATGATGACCAGCGCCGAACTTGTCCCGCGCTGGTCGGGGGGGGAGGCGTTGACGATTGCCGCCGCAATCGGCGCCAGGGTCAGGCCAATCCCGATCCCGCCCAGGGCGAGATGGAAAGCCATCGTGGGGTAGGGTGTGGCGGCTTGCCAGGTTTGCATGAGCGCAAACCCAAAGACGGCAAGCCCCAGCCCCAGCACCGCAGGCAAGCGGTAGCCGCGTTTTTCGGCCAGCCAGCCCCCCGGCACCGCCGCCAGGGCCATCGGCACGGTCAGGGCTGAAAGCATCCAGCCGCTATCCCAGGCGCCCTGTTCCAGGCTGGAGGCGACCAGGGTATTGATAAACAGCGGCACGTTGGCAATGGCGATAAACAGGCTGAAACCGGTCAGCAAGTTGACCAGGCTGGCAGGCAGGTAATTCCTTCGTCGGAACAGGGAAAGGTCCAACAGGGGATGAGCGGCTTTTCTCTGTCGCCAGATGAAAAGCCCCAGGAAGAGCAGCGCCAACAGGATCAGGGGCAAAGCATACGGGGGGAGTCCGGCCTGCGCGCCCAAGCCGGCGCCGCCGCTTTCGGATTTACTCCCCAAGCCGATGTTCAGCAGTGCCAGCGCAGCCGTGATCAACACAGCGCCTGCCCAGTCCATCCCGCCCGCGCTGCGCTGCTGGGGCGCTCCGCGCAGCATGTACCAGATCAAGCCAAAGGCCAGGATGCAGACCGGGATGTTGAGCCAGAAAATGACGCGCCAATCCCAGAAACGGACAATGATCCCGCCGTATAAATGCCCGACCACCCAGCCGGCCGTGTCGATGGCGGCGATCAGGCCCAGGGGACGGGCGCGCTTCCCGGCGGGGTAAAGATCGCCGACCAGCGCCATCCCCACCGGGACCATCGTCCCCGCGCCGAAGGCCTGGATCATGCGGGCGGCGATCAACACGTAGAGCGTGACGTACGAGACATCCGGCCGGCCGGATGCGAACATGTAATAAGCGCGCAAGACCAACTGGGTGGGCCAGGTATCGGCCACCGCCACCAGGTAGGAGCCAAAAGCGAACACCCCGAGGGCGATCAGGTAAACCGCGCGGCGACCGTACAGGTCCGACAGGCGGCCCATGAAGGTCATCGAAACGGTGTAGGCCAGCAGGTAGCCGGTGACGATCCAGGCGGCGTGTTCCAGCCCGGTTTGGATGGGGATTTGCAGGTCGAGGATGACGTGCGGCAGCACGGCAGAGACCACCGTCAGGTCCAGCGCGCCGATGAAGATCGGCACGCAGATCATCGCCAACAACACACCAGCCGAGGTTTTCCTGGTTTCCATCACGGTAGGCTACTTCCCATTCAGGGTCGGTTTTTGAATGTCAAACTTGCCGTCGAAATTCCAGAAGTCGATCTGCCAGGTGGTGCCTTCCTTGTCGCCGGGGTTGACCGGGTCGAGGATCACCACCCGGTACAGGTCGAAGTGGTCGGGGTCAATCCAAAGTTTGGCCTGGAGCGTGTCTTTGTCGATCATGCCGTAGGTCATATCGTAGGCCCGGTTGCCGGGCAGGCTGGCCTGGAGCACATAAAATTTGTGTCCGGGGATGTCTTCCAACTCTTCCACCCCGGTCAGCGTGGGCTTGACCAGATCGTGGGCCAGGATGGCCTGGATGCCGTTTTCGTTGTTGAAGAGCCGGGATGGGTTGAAGCTGTAGCGCTGATCGCTGACCTGCCACTGGCCGCTGAGGAGATTGGTTTCCCACTGGTCAGCGCCGATGCTGATGATCTGCACTTCGGCCACCAATCCCGGCCCGATGACGCGCACCTTGACGAAAACCTTGTCGGGGGCCACGTATTGCCCCTCGGCGCGGCGAAACGCGATGGTTTTGGCATAATCGAGGAAGGTGGGTTGGCCCGAACGGTCGATCAGGAACTCAAAACCTGCCAACGACATCATGCGTTGGGTCGATTTTGCAATGATTTCTTCTGCGGAGGGTGGCCTGGATTGCGGTCCTGCACAGCCCGCCAACAGCATTGTCCATGCGATCAAACAGAGCCATAACAAGTTGCGTTTCACGGGATGGGTAGCCCCTTTCTGATTGACAACAGTTTAGCACAAAGTGAAAAAAAGGGGGAAAGTTGAACGGTTTGACGAACTCGCTGTCGATGTTTCGCGCTGGCTGGTATGAACGCGGGTGATATAATTTTGGCAGACAGGAGTGTTGAACATGGTCACAAAAACCTTCGAAGCCATTTATGACGGGAAAGTCCTGCGTCCCACACAACCGCTGGAGTTAGCCCCCAATACTTCTGTGCGGCTGACGACATCGTGCCCGAACTTGGGTATTGAAGCGCCAAAGGCGAAACGCGCCAGGAAGAAATCCTTCCTTGAAGTGATCGAAGCCCTGAACGTCGAAGCGCCGCCCGATTGGTCGGAAAACATCGAAAAGTATTTGCAAGCCGAGAAAAGCAGACTTGATCTTTCTGCTTTGATGCACAATTGAATTAGAACAGGGAACTGGGAATGCCCTGTTTTTGTATTCTAATGACATCCTTTTCTGAAACAATTGTTTGAATGCATACACGGGATTGCTTCGTCGCCTGGGAAACGGCTCCTCGCAATGACAG
>JBARBA010000554.1:0-4338 GCA_049792555.1 Anaerolineales bacterium | reverse complement strand
TACTATTTAAATTGCCCGTATGCGCTGGGCAGGTCGCCGGGGGTGCCATCGCCGCCCCCGCGCCCGTAGGCTGAAAATACAAGCACAATGACAAGAAACGCTACGATGGCAAAGGCAATCGCGGCGGGGATATTCACCGTCAGCGCCAGCAGCGCCGTCATTGCGCACGCCGCGGCGCACACAATCACCAGGATGACTCTGGGCCTCGCTTTTTCCAGCATGTGCCTTTTTCGCTTTGAGAGACTGGCTGTGTTCCAGTATTGCTTGTGCGCATACAAAATGGCAATGAGCAGCAAGATGAGCAGGATCGTCAACCCGCCCAGGAACGGGAACAGCTTGTTTGCAAATAGCTCAGGCATGCATCATTCCTTTCCCTTCGGGGTCGCTCAAGCGCCAGTGACGCCCGTCGCGCGCCAGCAACTGTTCGGCGTCGTGCGGTCCCCAGGTTCCCGGAGTGTAAATTGTCAGCGCCGGGATTCCTTTTTCGGCCCAACCCTGGATGACGGGGTCGACCAGCTTCCAGCTTGATTCAATTGCATCGGAACGGTTGAACAGCGAGGCGTCTCCGTGCAGGGCTTCGAGCAGCAGGCGCTCATAAGCGTCGGGCAACACCGCCCCGTCGAACGAGTCGCGGTACCGGAAATCCATCTCCACTGCGCGCATCACGTCGTCCGAATCGGGCAGCCGGGCTTCGAAGCGCAGGTGGATGCCCTCGTTCGGCTGGATGACCAGCGAGAGAATGTTGGGGATGAAGCTGCCGTCGTCGGGCAGGTGGAACATCAGGTGCGGCGGGCGCTGGAACTCGATGATGATCTCGGAGGCCTTGCGCTTCAGCGCTTTGCCGGAACGGACGTAAAAAGGCACACCCTTCCAGCGCCAGTTATCGACGAAGAGTTTGAACGCGGCGTAGGTGGAGGTCTGTGAGCCGGACGCCACGCCTTCGGCCTGGGCATAGCCCGCGTATTGGGCGCGCACCGTGTCGGTCAGCGCGATGGGCCGGATGCTCTCGAAGACTTTGGCCTTTTCGTTGCGCACGGCATCGGCGTTGAACGAGGAGGGCGGCTCCATGGCCACCAGCGCCAGCAACTGGAACAGGTGGTTCTGGAACATATCGCGCACCACCCCGGCCTCGTCGTAGTACCCGGCGCGGTGGCCCACATCGACCGTCTCTGTGACCGAAATCTGCACGTTGTCCACGTAACGCCGGTTCCAGACCGGCTCGAAGATGGTATTGGCGAAGCGGAAGAACAGGATGTTTTGGGCGGTTTCTTTGCCCAGGTAGTGGTCGATGCGATAGACCTGACTCTCGTCGAAGACGGCGTGCGTGGCGCGGTTGAGTTCCTGCGCCGAAGCCAAGTCGCGCCCGAAAGGTTTTTCGATGATGATGCGCCGCCAGGCTTCGTCGCGAGCGCTCAGCCGAGCGACTTCGCCGGCTTTCGCCATGCCCGCCGCGCCCAGCGCTTGCACCACCGGGATATAGTATTCGGGCGAAGTCGCCAGGTAATACAGGCGGTTGGCGGGGTGGCCCTCCAGCGTTTGCAGGTACGTTTCCAGTTTCGAAAAATCTTCGGGGGTATCGAGATTACCCTGGAAATAATGCAACATTTGCGCAAACTTGTCCCATACGGCCTGCTCGAACGTCTCGGCGCTGAACTGTTGCGCGCCTTCGAGCAGGTGCGCGCGGATGGTTTCGTCGGTATACGGCCGGCGCGCAAACCCGACGATGTTGGCGCACTCGGAGAGACGCTCTTTCTTGAAATTGTTATACAGCGCCGGGATCAGTTTGCGCCAGGTCAGATCGCCCGAAGCGCCAAAAATGACAATCGTCGTCGATTCACATTCATTAGACATACTGGGCACCTTTCGAGAAGTTGTCCACGAAGGGCACGAAGAACACGAAGTTAAAATCTTTAAGGGCTTTAAAAATAAAAAGATTTTGGTTTTCTTCGTGACCTTCGTGTACTTCGTGGATAATGATTTATTTCGGCTTTACCGCATGGCCGCCGAACTGGTTGCGCATGGCAGCCAGCAGCTTGGCGGCGTAACTCTCACTCTGGCGGCTGATAAAACGCTGTTGCAGCGAAAGCGTGATGATCGGCGCGGGCACATCCAGATCGACGGCCTCGAACACCGTCCAGCGCCCCTCGCCGCTGTCATTGACGAAGCCTGTGATCGTGCTCAAATCCTGATCCTTTTCCAGCGCCAGCGCCGTCAAATCCAGCAGCCACGAACGCACCACGCTGCCGTAACGCCATATCTCGGCCACCTGGTGCAAGTCCAGGTCGAAATCCTTCTTGGCGTGCATAATCTCAAAGCCCTCGGCGAAAGCCTGCATCAAACCGTATTCGATCCCATTATGCACCATTTTTGTGAAATGTCCCGCGCCGACGGGGCCAACGCGGCCCCAGCCTTTATCCGCCGCAGGGGCCAGCGTCTCGAAGATCGGACTCAGCCGTGAAACGACTTCCGTTTCGCCGCCGATCATCAAGCTGTAGCCTTCCGCCAGCCCCCACACCCCGCCGCTGGTGCCCACGTCCACATAATGGATGCCTTTCGGCTTGAGCGCCTCGGCGCGGCGCATATCGTCCTTGTAATAGGTATTGCCGCCGTCGATAACCACGTCGTCCGGCGCGAGCAACCCCGCCAGTTCGGTGATGACCGCCTCGGTCGGCGCGCCCGAAGGCACCATCACCCACACCACGCGCGGCGCAGCGACGGTCTTTACCGCCTCCGCCAGCGACCCCGCCGCGACGACGCCGAACTCATCCGCCAGCTTTTTCGCCGCATCCGGGTTCTGATCCATCCCCACCACGCGATGTCCGCCATTAATCAACCGGTGCGCCATATTCGCGCCCATCTTCCCCAGACCGATCATTGCAATATCCATAAAGGTTTCTCCTTTGAATTATCCGTTCCTAAAAAATCCGTTCTTATCCGTGATTCCGTTACAAAGTCCGTTGACAAAATCCGTTCTCATCCGTGAATCCGTGAAAGAGTCCGTTGACCACGTTCCGTTATCCGCAGCACCAGCCAACTCACCAGCCCTCCCCCGCACGCAATCGCAAACAACCAATATGCGCCAAAAGCGTCAAACGCCGCGCCCCCCACCGGCCCGGCCACCAACTGCGTCAACCCTTGCAGCGTGATAAAGTAGAATGCCATCACCGTGCTGCCCTGTCCTTCCGGCGCGCCTTCGGCGGTATAGGCAATCGAGGCTACCACATACATGCTATAGTATACGCCGCTCAAGGCGCGCATGGCAAAAATGGCCGGGATGGTCGGGGAAATAATCACAATCAACTTTGCTGCGGCAAACACCAGCATCGAAACCCCCAAAATACGCCCGGAACCGTAGCGCCGCACCAGCCGGTCGGCCCAGAACATCCCGCCGATCTCAACCACCGCGCTGATCGTATTTACCAGGCCGATCACGAAGGTGGATGCGTTCAACTCTGTCAGATAAATCGATTCGAACTGGGTCGCGCCGTAGCTTGCCAGCCAGAAGATGAACAGGGCCAGCGCCAGTCCCAGCATCGAACGGTCCCGGCTGAGTTGCCCGATGACTTTGCCCATCGAAGGCTGCGGCGCGGCGTCGGCCTTTTTGGCGGGTGGGTTGGTTACGATGAACACCAGCACCAACGCGCAGAGCAGGTTGGCAACGGCATACCCGTTGAAAGAAGCGATCAGCCCAAAACGTTCGATCAACCAGCCGCACAGCGGAGTCATCAACATCCAGCCGAGCGATCCCCAGACGCGCACCGAGCCAAAGCCGGAATTTTGGTTGTTGGCGGTAATTGCCAACGTTTGGGATGTCGATAATGGTTCGGTGGCGCTGGAGACAAGCGCATTAATGGCAAGGATGACTGCCATCCACAGGAACATCGTCTGCTGGCTGAGCCACAAAGTAAGCAGGGCCGCGCCGATCAGCCCAACCTGTATCAACGGGCGCGGGTTGCGGACGCTATCGCCCCGGCGCGCCCACACGGGGGCGGCCAGCAGCGCCACGCTCCAGCCAACGGTGCTGAGCCAACCGATCTCGGTGCCGGTCAGCCCCTGCTGCTTGTAAAACAGGCTGATGTACGGGTACAGAAAACCGCCCCCGCCCAACCAGACGAGGTAATACAAGCGGATCAGCCACAAATCTTTGGCGGAGTTTTTCATTGGAAGGTTCAATATCGTTCCTGATAGAAGCTTTATCCGTAACTACCTACTTTGACAATGTCACATTAAGATTTCAGCCCCTGAGCGGAGCGCTCCACAGCGCAGTCGAAGGGCGATTGCTGGCAAGATGCCCTTCGACTGCGCCGCGCTGGGGATCGCGCGGCTCCGCTCAGGGTC
>JBARBA010000553.1:0-3256 GCA_049792555.1 Anaerolineales bacterium | reverse complement strand
GTACAAAACCCAGGGGGAGGGCATGTAGACGGCGCTGATGTTGCCCGTCAGGGGCACTTTTATCAGGAAAAGCGCCTGGTTTGAAATCAGGTAGGCTTCGCTTGCAATGGCCGCCGAGAACGGATTTGTGCAGGCCATCAGCCACAACATCATCAGCAGCATATCCTTGAAAATGGGCGAAGCGCTGGCGTTATAGCTGGATGTGGCAGAATAAAAACCGATGCCAGCCGATGCCAGCCCAAGCCCAAGCAGGGAAAGCAAAATGATGGTATAGGACGTGACGGTGGCGCTCAGGGTGCGTTTGGCGAAGCTCGAACAGAAAAGCCCCAACGCGCAGAAAAAGACGATGTTGACGGTCAGCATCAGGCTGGAGACCAGCACTTCTTCGATGCCCACACCGCCCAGCAGGAAGGCCAGCGCTTCGATGGGCAGGGCGGTCAGGATCAGCAGGAACAGGTACATGCAGGCTGCGCCGAGCTTGCCAAACACCAGGGCGCGCGCTGAGAGCAGGGTGGTGCGCAGCAGGTCGAAGGTCTGGCGTTCGCGCTCGGAGGTGATTGCCCCGGCGGTCAGGGACGGCCCGATGAAGCCGATCAGCAGGAATTCAAACAAAACCACGCTGCTGAAAATGACTTTGCCGAAATTCTGACGCAGGCTCGGATCCCAATAGGAGAGATTGGCTTGGGCTGCCATGAGCGCATAAATGGAGCCGATCACGACGCTGACGACGAACAGGTAGAACGTTAAAAACGAAAAAGCGCGTTTGCCGCGCATCCGTCCGCGCAGTTCTTTCAGGATGACCGGGTTTTCTGCCATGCGTTTGAAGATGTTCGGCAGGGCCGCTCTTTTTTTAGGGGGGACGATGACTGCGGGTTGATCCATGCTTGCTCCGGCTGTCATTGCGAACGAGCGCCCCCCAGCGAGTGAAGCAATCTCCTGAAAACAACCTTTTCACTGTTAACAGGAGATTGCTTCGGGCTAACGCCCTCGCAATGACAGATTGAATTCTGTAGTTTACTGAATTACGAAACAATCCCGCGCGTGGTGCGCATGAAGATTTCTTCGAGGTTTTGGGTGTCTTCGCTAAAGTGGACGACTGGCAGGCCCTGCTTCAGCAGGTTGGCGAGCAGGTCGCGCAGCGCGCCGTCGTCGCCGCTGAAATCGGCTTCGAGCGAGAGGCGTTCGGCGCGCCCCAGCCCTTCCTGCGGGCGGACGGCGGAGATGCCCGGCCAGGCCGCCAGGACGGCCTGCGCATTTTCCATGCTGCTCTCTTTGAGCAGGCCGATGCGCAGCAGGCGATGCGGCATGACGCGCTCGGTCAACTGGTCCAGCGCGCCCAGGGCCACCAGCTTGCCGCTTTCCATGATGCCGACCCGTGTGCAGAGTTCCGCCACGTCGGCCAGGATGTGGCTGGAGAAGATGATCGTCTTGCCCAGGCGGGCCACTTCGAGCAGCAACTCGCGGATTTCGACGCGCGCACGCGGGTCGAGGCCCGAAGCCGGTTCGTCGAGCACGAGCACGCCCGGGTCATGGATCAGGACGCGCGCCAGTCCCAGGCGTTGTTTGAGACCGCGCGAGAGCGTATCGACCATGTCGTTGCGGCGATGGCCGATGTCCACCAGCTCGAGCAGGTCGTCGATCAGGCTGGCGCGCTGCGCGGCGGGGATGGCGTAGCACGCGCCGAAAAAGTCCAGGTACTCCTGCACGGTCAGGTCGCCGTAGACGCCGAACGAATCGGGCATGAAGCCGATCTGGCGGCGCACTTCACGCGGCGCTTTGCGCGCGGAGTATCCGCCCACGCGGATTTCGCCTTTATCGGGCTTGAGCAGTGTGACCAACATGCGCATGGTGGTGGTCTTGCCTGCGCCGTTGGGGCCTACCAGCCCGAAAATCTCGCCGCTTTCGATTGTCATGCTGACGTTATCGACGGCTTTGCGCTTGCCGTATTGTTTACTCAATCCCTGGATTTCGACAATCGCGCTCATGGTTCCACGACCAGTGTAAAGTAGGATGTTGCAATTTGGCTGCCGTTTTGGTTGTTTGCATTTTGGCTCTGGTCGATTTTTAGCCTGATTTCTCCATTGGGGCCGACGTAGCTGGAGGGGCTGGGAATATTGGTATTGCCCCAGGCCAGGTTCTGGACTCGCACCCACGCTGTGCGTTCCCAGTCCCATAAGGATGCGTTTATTCCGCCGGGAGCCTTGGTGGCGGTGTAATTGTTGCTTTGGCTCAAGCTCAACGTCAGCGATTTCACTGCGCTGTAATGCAGCGGCGCAGCCAGCTTGAAGCTCAAGAAGTATCCGCCCGCCGGAATATTGGAGCGAGAATAATCAAGCATGTAGGGCGAAAAATCCGGGTCGGACGATTCCCAGAGGAACAAACCCGGCGTCAGTCTCAACGGCCCTGGTTTGGACGTGAAAGTCGGTTTCAACATCAGGATATAAAGCGAGGTGTCCACGTTATCGGAGCTTTGTCCCTGCAAACCGGTGGACAACAGCGGGACGTCCAGCCAGCCGATCAAGTAGATTCCCGAAGTAACGGCCTGGTTTCCGAGCTGACTCGCGGGCAGGATGGCGCGCACCAACGCGTTCAGGCGGGCAGCCTTTTCGCCGGCAGATGTGCTGGGATAATTCGAGTACAGGGTCAGCGCCGTCTGGGAATTATACAGATCGGAGCCGCTTGGGTTGGAAGTCAGGGCCATTTGCACCTGTTTTACGTCGCCCGGCGCAAAGTCGCCCAAATTTTTCGCGCGATCTGCCGAGATCAGGGTGGCGTCTCTCAAGGTATATTTGCCGGCGTTGGTGATTTTCCCGCTCAGGAGGGGATTGCCGTTCCCCAGATCCATGACCAGGCTGTGGGTAAAAGCGATGGCGGGCAGGCTGCCGCTCAAGGAAGCAGATTTCATCCCGCCCGATTCGACCAGCACATCCGGCAGGAGCATCCCTGCGCCCTGTTGCAAAGAAAGCCAACCTTGATCTGTTTGCAGTGTTTGGCTGTTGTCGCTGAAAGGGTAGGGCAGGAACGTTTCACCGGCTTGCAGTGTGTACTTCGTCCGGCCCGGCGAATAGATGCCGACCAAAGCGTGCGCCTGGGCCTGATCGACGCCGTCCCAGGCCTGCACAACGGTCAAGCGGTTCAGGATGGGGCGCATCCCGCGCATCAGGTAGCCTGAAAAATAGGCTACCAGCGTGAACAGGATGACCAGCGCCGGGATGCTGATCCAGGCCCATTCCTGGCGTTTGAGACGGCGTAAAAT
>JBARBA010000552.1:0-7651 GCA_049792555.1 Anaerolineales bacterium | reverse complement strand
ATCTCGTTCCCCCAGGCCGTCACCACGCCGACGCGCAGCCCCAGGGCGCGGGCGGTCAGCGCTGCGTAGGCGGCAGACCCGCCGAGCATGGGGCCGGAAGGCGTCAGGTCTACGGTGAGATGCCCGATCACGAGGTAATCGACTGGCTCTGGTGGAACAATGTGAAACATTAAATAAATTATACTCTTCACGGTCACAATTTGCGCTTTTTTCTTAAACAGAAATGCCACGCGCCATCAGGCGCGTGGCACGTTTATGCGCGTTTGCTTACTGGATGTTTCCCGCCAGCCCCAGTTCGGGGGCAATTTTGCGCAGGGCCAGGATGACGTTGCCGACGTGTTCCCAAAGCTCGATGCCCAGTTCGTCGGCGGAGCGCTGGATTTCTTCACGGTTGGCCCCGGCGGCGAAGAGCTTGTCCTTCCACTTTTTCTTGACGGACGAGGCTTCGAGGTCGTAGAGCGAGTGCGAGGGGCGCACCAGCGCGACGGCCGTCACCAGGCCGCTGATTTCGTCACAGGCGAAGAGTGTTTTCTCCATCATGGACTGGCGCGGGACGCCGGTGTGGTCGGCGTGGCTCAATACGGCGCGGATGGCGGCTTCGTCCACGCCGCGCTGGCGCAGGATGGCCGCGCCGTCCTGTGGGTGCTGGTCGAGGGTCGGGTGGATTTCCCAGTCGAAGTCGTGCAGCAGGCCGACCACGCCCCACTGTTCGGGGTCTTCGCCGAATTTTTCGGCGTAGAAGCGCATGGCGGCTTCGACGCACAGCATATGGCGCACAAGGTTTTCGTTTTTGACGTATTCACGGACGAGGGAGAGGGCTTCGGTACGGTTCATAAGGTTTGGTTTCTTTGGGGAGGGGAGTTAAAAAGATGAAAGATGAAAGATGAAGGATGAAAGATGAAAGATGAAAGATGGATGATGAAGGATGAAAGATGAAGGATGAAAGATGGGTGATGAAGAATGAAAGATGGCATTGTGGCAAAAACCGCACCTGAGAATTGTCGTCAGCCAAAACTACCCATATACCGGAGAATGTGACGTCTTGCCATCCCGCATATGGCAGTGCGCTAGGCGAACGGCATAGGCAATCAAAATCTCAGGTGTTACTTTTGCCACAATGCGAAAGATGGATGATGAAGGATGAAAGATAAAGGATGAAGGATGAAAGATAAAGGATGAAGGATGAAATATGGATGAAGAAGGATAAAAAATGGATGAAGAAGGATGAAAGATGGATGATGAAGGATGAAAAGTGTTTGCAGATATTATTTGATTTGGGAGAGGACTTCTGCGTGAGGAATGGACGGCTCATCGCGGCGCTCGGTCAGCACGGCTAAATCATCGATATCTTCAAGAAGTTCTTCAAACTCCTCGAGGGGCAAGATGACTGCGGTTTTTTTTACCGGCATCATTTGTTATGTACTGTAACTGTAGCTCATTGATTTTATGCATTGCTCTCTCCTTGCGCAAGAAGATTATACTCTACGGGCATTCCATATAGTGCTCCAGAAAAGTTTTTTCCACGTGAACCAAGAGATCATCCACAGATTTCGCCGATTTCCGCAGATTTTTTAAATCTTTTGCCGTTTCTATCTGTGTCATCTGCGTAATCTGTGGATAACGCTCGGAAAGAATTTTTCTGGACATCTATACAACACTACCTACTGCGCCGAGCCGGGAAAAATGGGTTCGGGGTTGCCGAGCACCGGCAAGGGGCGGACGATCAGGTCGATGCAGGCGTTGAAGGTGGCGGGGAGTTCGCGCAGGTTCCACCACAGTTGCGAACTGCGCGTGTAAGGCTGCAGGTCGGCGTCCACGCCGATGGCGTCCAGGCCGAGCAGGTTGCACAGGAAGAGCGCGCGCGGCAGGTGGAATTTCTGCGTAACCAGGATGACCCGGCTCAGGCCAAAAATGGCTTTGGCGCGGTAGCAGGTGTCGTAGGTGCTGCGCCCGGCGTAGTCGCGCACGATGGCTTCGTCGGGGACGCCCAGCGAGAGCGCATACTGGCGCATGGACTCGGGCTCGTTATAGTCCACGAAACGGTTATCGCCGCTCATCAACAGTTTTTCGACTTTTTTGGCAAAATACAGGTTGGCAGCCTGTTGGACGCGGTCGCGCAGGACGGCGGTGGGGCTGCCGTCGCGCAGCAGGCCCGCGCCAAAGACGACCGCCACCCGTCGGGCAGGGACGCTTGAAACGTCGTAGCTGCGCGGCTGGGCGTAGAAACCTGTCACTATCCTGGGCAGGGCCAGGCTGACGACGGCGGCGATCAGCAGGAAAACAATCACATTGAGCATGGCTTTGCGGAGTCTTTTGAACATTGCGAGGATTTTACCAGTAAAATGGGCGGTGTTTCGGCGCAGCCTTATAATGATGAAAAGGTACTACAATAAGCGCATAGCATTTCGTCTTCTTGTGGAGGCACGCATGGACAAAGAGTTTGAGCAATTTCTGCTGGATTATGTCAAAACTTCGGCGCTGCCGGAACGGCAGCGCATCGAACAAACCCTGTGGCGCAAGTTCGGCCATAAAAAAGCCATCTTTGTGATGGATATGTCGGGTTTTTCCTTGTTGACCCAGAAATACGGGATTGTCCATTACCTTTCGATGGTCAAACGGATGCAAATGACCACGCGCCCGATCATCGAGGAAAACGGCGGGCAGGTGGTCAAATTCGAGGCGGATAATTGTTTTGCCGTGTTCGAGGATGTGCAGGCCAGCATTCAGGCTGCCGTGGCAGTGAACAATGCGTTCGACAGGATGAACGGTCAGACGGACGAATCGTTTGATATTCACGTTTCCATCGGGATCGACTACGGCGATGTGCTCTTGATCGGCGGTCCCGATTATTTCGGCGACGCCGTCAACCGCGCCAGCAAACTGGGCGAGGACATCGCCGGACCGGGAGAAATCTTCGTTAGCCAGGCCGCTTTCGAGCGTGTCCCGGCGGCGGCAGGGTTCCATGGAAAAACGCTGGAGCTTTCCATCTCAGGAATCCATCTCAAGGCGGTCAGCCTGGAAGGTTTTTAGCAGCTTTTTGCGCCCCGGCAGTTTGTTGGAGGAATTAAATTTGATTGTGGCAACTGCGCTGCCCAACCATGCAAACGACAAGCGAGAAGTTGAACCCATCCTGGTAACATTTCGCTGCTGCGATGTATCAGGGCGGAATGAATTCCGCCGTACGGCCCCCCGTTTAGACCAGTTCGTGACGTAGTTTTGCGCTGAGGAAATCCATGAGGGCTACGACGATGACGATAAATGCCACAACGGTGCCCGCTTTGTGGTATTGCAGTGAGCCAAAATAGGTGGTCAATGTCAACCCGATCCCGCCGCCGCCCGCAAACCCAATGATGGTTGCCATGCGGATGTTAATATCCCACTGGTAAATCATATAAGAAATAAAAGGCGGGATGATCTGCGGCAGGACCGCATAAACGATGACTTGCAAGGGGTTTGCGCCGGTGGCAGTCACCGACTCAATCGATCCTGTTTCGATATTTTCAATGGCTTCTGAGAATAACTTGCCCATCAAGGCAAAAGAAGTCACTGCCAGGGCCAACATGCCTGCAAAGGGGCCGATCCCCACCCAGAAAATAAAAATGACAACGTACAAAAGCGCTTCAATCGAGCGTAGGACGTTGAAGATGGCCCTCGTCAGGTTATACAGCCCCATGGAGAGCGGGTTCTGTCCGCGCAGGTTTCGGGCAGCCAGGAAACTGGCCGGCAAGGCCAGCATTGCGCCGAGCGTGGTGCCCAGCAACGCCTGGAAAATTGTGACCAGCATTTGCTGAAAAACCAGTCCGAAAACAGCCGGCGTGAAATCGATATGCACAAAATCGGAGATCAACTGGCCGAAGTTTTTGCCCGGATCCAGCAGGCTGGAAATGCTGATTTCGGCCACATTCCAGCAATAGGCAAAAACGATGGCGCCGAGCAGGGCGTAAAACGCGATGCGCAGGATATTAAGGGGCGAGCGTCCCTGGCCCGCATCTTTTTGAGGGCGGTCTTCCAATATCCTGGCGCGCAACCTGGCGCTGACATAATCCACCGTGATGATGACAACCGCCACCGCCCACAAAGCGGTGGCATACTGTTGGTAAGCGCCCTGGCGTGTGGTTTCGACGACAAAGAAGCCAATGCCACCCCCGGCCACAAAACCAATCACGGTGGCGGAACGCATATTAATATCCCAGCGCAGCAGCAGGTAAGCCAGGAAGGACGGGATCACTTGCGGCACAACGGCGTAGCGGATGGTTTGGATCAGCCCCGCGCCTGTGGCGGTTACCGCTTCAACCGGCCCCGGGTCGATATGCTCGATCTCTTCTGAGAAGAGTTTCGCCAGGGCAGCGATCGAGTGGATGGTGAGCGCAATGACGCCTGCAAAGGTCCCCAACCCCACCCACACGATCACAATCAGGCCCCAGACAATTGTATCGATGGCGCGGACGATATTTAATACGCCTCGCATGAGATAGTAAACTGTAACGCCGCCCGGAACCCGTTCCATAATATTGCGGGCAGCCAGGAAGCTGAACGGGATGGCCAGGATTGACGAGAAAAGCGTGGCCATCAGGCCCATGGCAATCGTTTCGATGAGCGTTCCGGCCACAAAGTTATTCGTTGTGCTGCCGGGTTGCGCAATGCCCAGGCTGACCTGCCAGGCGGGAGCAGGGCCGGGCTTGACTCTGCCGATAATGTCGAGCAGGTTGTCGCTGAGGCGAAGTTCCCCCGCCGGACGCCCGGCGAATGTATTGCCAAGATAGTCGTACAGGCAACGCCAGGCGCAAATATCCTCCTGTCCATTGTTCTGGATTGTGATCATGTCGGGGTTGAGCAAATTCGTGGCGACGGTGCGCGCATCGGTGAAACGCGCCACCAGCCGGTCGAGCTTAATGTCGGTCACGTTCCAGGCGATCACATAAATAACCAGAGCGCTCAACAGGATGGCCGGGGCGAGCGCAAAGCGCTTGTTGCGGGCCAGCGCGTAGGTATCCAGAATGTTCCAAAGCCAGAAGCAGGCCAGGGGCAACCACAGCCAGCTTGTCGTGAGGTCGCCCAGGAGGACGGATCCAATTTTCAGCTTGGTCAACGACCAATAGACCAAAAGGCCAAGCATAAGGGTGGTCAGAAAAATCGCCATCCCCCGTCCGCGGCGTTTTAGCAGGAATTGTCCCAGGCCGGGGACAAGCAGGGAGGGCAGTATCGTCCGAAAGAATAGTGTCATAAATTGTATCAGTTCAATATTCCGGGGAAATTGTTGTCATAAGGTGGTTTCGGTACGGCGGCGGGATAGCACCGCCGCCTACCCTTCGATAAACTCAGGGCACCGCTCAACCACCGATGATTGAGAAGTTGCCATAAATGGCCTGCGCTAAACACCCGGTACAACGCGTTCGGCTTCCTGCCCGTAGATTGCCTTGAATTCGGCGTCGTCGA
Source organism: Anaerolineales bacterium (assembly GCA_049792555.1). Lineage (GTDB taxonomy): Bacteria > Chloroflexota > Anaerolineae > Anaerolineales > Villigracilaceae > UBA5195. The sequence goes on along the minus strand of JBARBA010000552.1, from coordinate 2,215 downwards.
TGGCGGTCGGAAGCCCTTGAAAGACCAGTTCTCCATCTTTGAGCGCAATGGCCCGGCTGGCATAGCGATGCACAAGATCGAGGTGGTGCAGACTGCAAAGAACCGTCATGCCCGGTTCCTTGTTCAACTGCTCAAGGTATTTCAGGATGGTGTGGGCCAGGACGGGGTCCAACGAGGCGACAGGTTCATCTGCGAGAATAAGCTGGGGGTCTTGCATCAAGGCGCGGGCGATGCCCACCCGCTGCTGTTGACCGCCCGAAAGGGAATCGGCGCGCATGTAGGCTTTTTCTGCCAAACCCACCTGTTCCAGGCTGTCCAACGCTTTTTTGTGGTCGGCGGCGGAGAAAATGTGCAACGCGCTTGAGAGTGTGCCGGTATACCCCAGGCGGCCCGAAAGCACATTGGTCAACACGGAAGAGCGTTTCACCAGGTTGAATTGCTGGAAAATCATGCCGATGCGACGACGCACCTTGCGCATTTCCGTCCCCGAAACAGCGGTGATATCCTGCCCGTTCCAGTAGATTTTCCCCGAGGTGGGTTCAATCAAACGGTTGATACAGCGCAGCAAGGTGGATTTGCCTGAGCCGCTCAACCCGATGACCGCCAGGAATTCGCCGTCTTGCACTTCGAAACTGACGTTTTTTAACGCCTGGGTTCCGTTGGGGTAGACCTTGACAAGGTTTTCGACTTTTAGCATCGTAGTCCCTTAAAGAAAAGGTCTGGCAGGTTCCCGGAACCTGCCAGACCTTTAAAATTTATTTAACCAGGGTTGCGGGGTCGACGCCAGCCTTCTTGAGCACGGCGGCGAAGTCGTCGTAGAAGGTCGGTACAACTTTCTGGAAGGAGTCGTAGTTATAGAGACTCTTCAGAACGGCTTTCCCGCCCGGGTCTTGCACCATCGCCAACATGCCGTCGACAATGGCTTGTTGGAGTTTGGGATCAAGCGACTTGACGAACTGCATGCCATCGTTGGGGATGCGGTCGGTCACGGCGAAGACGGAGACCTTGTCGGTAATGTCGGGGTAGGTGGCTGCCAGGTTGGCCGCCGAATCGGTCAGCACGTTGATGAAGGTGACGCCGGCGTCGCAATCGCCTTTATATACGGCTATGGCCACATTGGGATGGGAACCGGCATTCTGGGTGGCTTTAAAATCTGCATCCGGGTCGATGCCGTTGGCTTTCAAAATGATACGAGGGACAATGTAGCCGGAGGTCGAGTTCGGGTCAACGAAGCAGAAGGTCTTGCCTTTGAGATCGGCAAAGCTCTTGATGCCCGAAGCGTTATTGGCAATGAACTGGCCTTTGTAGAACGGTTCAAGTTGATCCTTAAGGGCCTTGTCGGGATCAATATCGTTTGTGGAATATTTGCGGATGGCAACCAGGGCGGGAACAATGCCGTATTTCTGTTCAGCCAACAGGACGGAGAATGTGTTCAGGAAGCTGACCTGGGCTTTCTCTGCGCCCATGGCTTCAATCGAAGCGGCAAAGGTGGTGCCGACTTCGATCTTGAAGCTCAACCCGGTCATCTTGCTCAAACAATCGGCGATGGCGGTGCCGGCTTTGGTGATCTTGCCGGTGTCGCCGGAAGGAACGAAGGTAATCACAATCGGTTTATCGGCGGAACCGAGTGCGCCGGCGGCGGCTGTGGGGGCGTTGTCCATCTTGGCGCAGACCGGCGGCGGGGCGGTTGGCGCGGCGGTTGCCGTCACAGTAGGAGCGGCGGCGGCGGCGGTATCGGTCGGGGCGACGGGGATGGGCGTTTCAGTGTCAGCAACGACGACAGGAACGTCGGTGGGGACTGGCGCTGCGGTGGGGGTTGCGCCGCACGCCGAGAGGATCATTGCGGCGATGACCAAAACAACAAACAACACGGGTGTAAAACGGTTACTTTTCACTTTCTTTTCTCCTTTGAAAGAATGGATATGGGTTTCTGCAAGTTTGCAGAAGAAGAATATAGCGAGATTAAGGATTTATGGCAATGTTTTTAGATTAACATGCGGTAAACATTGGGTTACTGTTTGCTTAACTTTTGCTTCCACCAATCTGTGCGCGCAAAAAAGGGGCTGGCTTCAAGGCGCGGCTTCTATTTTACCAAAGAAAATTTCAGGGAAGTCCGTGCGATGGATATTGGGATGATGATTTTGCGCCATGCAACATCTGAAGCATGTGAGATGTTTTTTTAGCGGGGCCAACCCGTAATTCGGAATGAATTCCG
>JBARBA010000551.1:0-3216 GCA_049792555.1 Anaerolineales bacterium | reverse complement strand
ACGATTTGGACACGGATTACACGGAGTTACACGGATTCTGCTAGTTTTTTAAGGGGGTTTTTTCCGTGTTCTCCCGTGTATTCCGTGTCCCGATTGCCCACCACGCTTAAGTGTGGTGACACCGGGGCTGCGCCCTCTTCGCAAAACCTTAATATCAAAACTGTCATTTTAAGATTGCTCGTATTCTGGTAAAGTATTAACTCATCTCACTTTTTGGACTACTTATATGCCCCTTACACTTGAAGATATTGCTCGTTTCAGCGGTTTCTCGCGCTCGACGGTCTCGCGGGTCATCAACGGCGGAGACTACGTCAAGGAAGATACCCGCCAGCGCATCCTGGAAGTAATCCAGGAACATAATTTTCAGCCCAACCTGGGAGCGCGCTCGTTGGCAGGCGGGCAGACCGGCGTGCTGGGATTGGTCATTCAGGCGGCTGTCTCGACCATCTTTAGCGACCTTTTTTTTCCGCAGTTCATTCGGGGCGTTTCAGCCGGCTGCAACACACAGAACTACTCCATGATGCTATGGCTGGTGGAACCACAGTATGAACGCCGCACCATGCGCGAAATCCTGTACAACGGTCTGCTGGACGGTGTAATTATTTCTTCCGTGACCATGAACGACCCGTTGTTCGAATCGTTGCACGACAGCAAGATGCCCTTTATTTCGATTGGCCGCCATCCCACGCTCGACGACATCAACTACCTGGATGTGGACAACGTCAAAAGCGCATCCACGGTCGTTCACCACTTGTTCAACCTGGGACGCAAGCGCATTGCGACCATCACCGGGCCGCAGAATAAGATCGCCGGATACGACCGTTACACGGGTTACATGAAGGGCCTGAAAGAATGCGGCCTCCCGATGCTGTCTGACCTGGTGGTCGACGCCGATTTTACCGAAGAGGGCGGCTACAACGCCATGCAGCAACTGATTCCCTTCAAGCCGGATGCCATATTTGCCGCCAGCGATACCATGGCAATCGGCGCGTTGCGCGCTTTGAGCGAGACCAACCTGCGGGTGCCCGAAGACATCGCCATTGTCGGCTATGACGACGTGCCCCTGGCGAGCAGGACGTCGCCGCCCTTGACCACCGTGCGCCAATCGTTGCAAGACATGGGCGCTGCGGCGGTGAAAGCGCTGGCCGATATCATCCGCCGCCCCGGCGGCAAGCCGCAGCACATCATTCTCGATACAGAGTTGGTCATCCGCGGATCGTGCGGGGGGATGGCGAAGGACTGATTTGCAGGACGGCATCCCCGTTGAAACGGCTGGCTTTCAGGTCTTGCAGCGCGCGATTGGCCTGCTCCAACGGGTATAGGTTGACGGTGGACTCGATCCCGGCGGCCACCGCCAGGGCCAGGAACTCCTGCCCGTCCCGATAGGTGGCGTTCGCCACCGAGCGCAGTGTGCGCTCGCCGTAGATTTTTTCGTAGGGAAAAGTGGGGATAGCGCTCATGTGGATGGCGTTGACCGCGACGGTCCCGCCGGGGCGGATTTGTTCCAGCGCCCGGACGACCAGTTCCCCCGCCGGGGCGAAGATCACGGCCCTGTCCAACCAATACCCCGGATTTTGGCCTGCCGCGCCCGCCCAAACCGCGCCCAGCGACCGGGCATGCTCCTGGTGTTTTGAATCGCGCGTGAACACCGACACTTTACAGCCCCAATAACGCAAAACCTGGATCATCAAGTGCGCGCTTGCGCCGAACCCGAAGAGGCCGACCCGCTCGCCCGGCTGGATATCGGCTTTCTTGAGCGCGCGATAGCCGACGATCCCCGCGCAGAGCAGCGGCGCAGCCTGTTCATCGGAAAGACTTTCAGGCAGCGGCAGCGCGTAACGCGCGTCGACCAGCAGCGTTTCGGCGTAGCCGCCGTCCACGTGGAAGCCGGTGAACCTGGCCTGCGGGCACAGGTTTTCCTCGCCGCGCCGGCAGAATTCGCAAGTCCCGCAGGCCGCGTGCAGCCAGGGAACGCCCACCCGCTGGCCCTTTTCCCAGTTTTCGACGCCCGGCCCCAGGGCGTCGATCACGCCCACAACCTGATGCCCCGGCGTAATCGGCAGCGCAGGCGGGTGGATTTCGCCCTCGACGGTATGCAAGTCGGTGTGGCACACGCCGCAGACGGAGATTTTCACCCGCACCTGTCCGGGGCCGGGACGCGGGTTGGAGACCTGCTCGCTTTGCAGCGGGTTTTGGTCGACAGGAGCGGAGAAATGCAAACGCAGGGCTTTCATACTTTTATGATAAGAAGAAGTGACAGTCACCTTAAAGGTGACTGTCACTTCTTATAGCGTATCGTCCATGCGCTCCTCGTGGCTTTTTGCCCACTCGCGCAGCGCATTGGCGATCCGTTCGACATCCCCCAACTGGAACGCGCAGACTTCATACAATTCGTCAGCCTCAACGTCGTGATAAAAATGCACCAGGCGGTTGCGATAACCGGCCAATTTGCGCATCAATTCGGCTTCATCCGCCGATAACACGCCCTGGGCGTTCAAGCCAGACGCGATTTCTTTGTATTCCGTCGCGCCGACGCCAAAACCTTTGGACAGGATGTGCCGCCCCAGGTCGAAAAGCGCTTCCAGCGCGCGGCGCAGACAGGATTCTGCCGCGAGCGGGTTGCGCGAATCGCCAAAAAACGCCGCTTGCGATTCCAGCGGCAGTTTACGGATTTCGGCCAGCATCTTCTCCACCCAAGCCAGGCGGTCGGCGAAGACACGCTTCGAGAGTTTGCCGGACGCCACATATTGGGGGGCTTCGTCGCGCAGCGCCAGGGCCATGCGCGCGCGTTCCACTTCAGCCAGGTCGCCGGCGCGACGCAGGACGTACAGATCGTATTCGTCCGCCTCGTAGGCGTCGAAAGCGTACAGGCGCTTGCCGCGGATGGCGTTGACCGCCAGGAACGGGTCGGCCTGCGCCAGGGATACCAGGTCGACGCGCTCGACATCGAACAGCTTTTCCAGGGCAAGCGCCAGGGTCACTTTCTGGTCGACCGTCAGCGCGGCGGCGGGCAGGACGGCAATGTCCACGTCGCTGGCGCTCTGGGGGAGGGATTTTCCGTCGCCGTTGAGCAGCGCCCAGACTTCACCCGCGCGGCTGCCAAAAACGTACATCAGCCGCAAGCGGTTTTCCCGGCACAACGCTTCGATTTGTTCTCTGCGGGCGTTCATGCTTTGATTATACCGCCGCAAAAACAAGTGACAGTCACCTTGAAGG
>JBARBA010000550.1:0-5210 GCA_049792555.1 Anaerolineales bacterium | reverse complement strand
TATCCGGACAGCCACCTGCCCCTACGAACCCACACGCACAGCTCCGCATCCTGGTATGCCCAAGTTGCCACTGGGGGGTGGTTATAATGCCTTGAGTTATCAAGTTATTGATCAATTTACGCAATGGGTGGCCCGCGCCGATTCCAACCGTTGGCGCAAGAAACATGGGATGCGAGAGCATCCCATGTTTGAGTACCCGTTCAACACATTGAATGGCAAACCTACTCCCGCCTTGTTCTCCTACTCTGAATATCTTGTTCCTCGTCCTGAAGACTGGGCAGCCCACATTCATGTCACCGGGTACTGGTGGCTTGACGCGCCAGCGCATTGGCAGGCGCCGGTTGAATTACTGCGCTTCCTTGATAAAGGAGAGGCTCCCGTTTATATCGGCTTTGGCAGTTTGTCTTGCAACGACAACTATCAATATCTGGTTCGTAGCGCGCTGGATGCCTTGCGCCAATGCGACCAGCGCGCCATCGTGGTCACCGGCTGGGGCGAACTCAAGGGGTTGGAACTTCCCCCAACCGCCTTTGCCATTGATGATATCCCGCATGATTGGCTTTTGCCCCGCGTCAAGGCGGTCATTCATCATGGCGGCGCGGGGACGACTGCTGCGGGGCTGCGGGCCGGTTGCCCCACGATCATTTGCTCCCTTTTTGCCGACCAACCCTTTTGGGGAGAGCGGGTGGCTGCTCTGGGCGTGGGCAGCAGAGCCATCCCGCAACAGTCCCTCACGCCCGAAAAGCTGGCCGAAGCGATCCACCTCGTGACTACAGACCCGTCCATTCGGAAGAACGCCGGCATCCTGGGTGAAAAACTTTGCATTGAAGATGGCGCGAAAAACGCAGTCAAAGTGCTTGAATCGCTTGTCTGACATGTGCAATTCCATTCCATCGTAGCGGATGAGCAGGGTTACATCATCCTATGCGTTCACATTGCCAAAGACAGTGTGAACGCATATTTTTAAGCAGGGTAGTTTGATTGGGGATAAAAAACGCAAAAGATTCTCACCGTGAAAACCAAAACCATCATAATTATTGGCGGCGCGCCCGGCATTGGGCGCGAAGCCGCGCTGCTGCTTTCCGGCCAGCGACAGCGGGGTTTGCCCCGCAGCGGCGAAAAACGGGTAAACTTGAACGGGCGGAAAACGTCCACATTTTCGGCATCAACTGATTGGGAGGGTACTCATGCGCATTTCGATCTTGACGTATGGCACGCGCGGCGACGTGCAGCCGTTTATTGGCCTGGGCAGGCGGCTGGTGGAAGCCGGGCATCGCGTGCAAATTGCCACACATACCAACTTCGAGGCTTTTGTGAAAGGCTACGGCTTGGATTACCTGGCAGTAGGCGGCGACGCCACCCAACTCATCCGTCAACTCATGAACGCGGGGACAGACAACATCGCTTTCATCAAGGCCTGGGAAACTCACTTCGCGCCGATCATGGAAGAAACGATGGATACCTTCTGGTTCGGCACGCAAGACGCCGACGTTTATATCTTCAATCCGTTCGGTGCCTTTTCCCATCAGGTTGCTGAAAAGCGCGGCGTTGGCTGTATTCGAACAGCCCTTTATCCCTTTGCGCGCACACGCACAACTCCGCTGTTCCTTATGCCGCTTTTACCGCTGGGGGGCGGTTACAATGCGGTGAGTTATGATATTTATGAGCAAGCCACCCAATTGATGTGCCGCCCCTATGTCAATCGTTGGCGCAAGAAACATGGGATGCGTGAGCATCGCTTGTTCGAGTACCCCTACAACACGCTGAACGGCAAACCTGTTCCCGCTTTGCTTTCCTACTCTGAACATCTTGTTCCTCGCCCTGCGGATTGGGGCGCGCACATCCACGCCACCGGGTTCTGGTGGCTCGATGCGCCGTCGCAGTGGCAGGCGCCGGTTGAATTATTGCGTTTTCTCGATCACGGCGATGCCCCCATTTACGTCGGTTTTGGCAGTTTGTCTGGCAATGACAATTATCAACACCTGATCCGCAGCGCGCTGGAAGCCTTGCGCGAATGCGGGCAACGCGCCATCCTGGTCAGCGCCTGGGGCGAACTCAAGGGGCTGGAACTCCCCCCAAACGTCTTTGCCATCGATAACGCCCCGCACGACTGGCTTTTTCCGCGCGTAAAGGCCGTCATCCATCACGGCGGGGCCGGGACGACTTCGGCGGGGCTGCGGGCGGGCTGCCCCACGATCATTGCCCCCTATTTTGGCGACCAACCGTTTTGGGGAGAGCGGGTGGCGGCCCTGGGCGTGGGCAGCAGAGCCATCCCGCAGCAGTCGCTTACGGCCAAAAACCTGGCCGAAGCGATCCACCTCGTGACCACAGACCCGTCCATTCGGAAGAACGCCTGCATTCTGGGTGAAAAACTGCGCGCCGAAGACGGCGCGAAAAACGCAGTCGCAGCGCTTGAATCGCTTGTTTGACAGGCGCAGTTCCATTCCATTGCAAAGGCAGCAGGGAAGAAGCCATAAGGAGGATCACTTATGCTAAAAACAAAAACCATCTTAATCACCGGCGGCACGTCCGGCATTGGGCGCGAAGCTGCGCTTTTGCTGGCAAGCCAGGGACACCGGGTTTTCGCCGCCAGCCGCAAGCCCTCGGCGGAGCCGATGCCCGGCGTGACGTATGCGCCGCTGGATGTGCGTTCGGCGGAATCGGTTCGGGATTGCGTCCAAAGCGTGCTGGCGCAAGCCGGACAGATCGACGTGTTGGTCAACAACGCCGGTTACGTCGGCCCGGCGGGCGCGAGCGAGGAAGTAGCGCCGGAGGAAATGCGCGCCTTGTTCGAGACCAACTTTTTCGGCGCGGTGCAGGTCGTCAACGCCGTCCTGCCGGGCATGCGCCAGCGCCGCAGCGGCTTGATCGTCAATGTCAGTTCCCTCGCGGGAAGAATGGCGGACCCTTTCTTTGGCTTTTACAACGCCAGCAAACACGCCCTGGAAGGCTACAGCGAGGCGCTCTCCTCTGACTTGCGCCCCCTGGGCATTCACGTGGCAATCATCGAACCCGGTTATTTTGCCAGCAATATCCACAACAGCTTTATCTCCCCGGCCCATCCGTTGGACGATTTCGCCCGGGAGCGGGAACACGCTACGGCAGTGGACGGGTTCAGCATCCGTCACGGGCGCGACCCGCGCAAGGTGGCCCAACTGATCGGCCGCCTGGTGAACGGAACGCCCTTGCGCCTGCATTACCCGATTGGGCTGGATACAAACTTTTTGCTCGCGCTGCGCGCTTTGTTGCCTGAGAAAATGTTCGAAGGCTGCATGCGCTGGCTGTTGCTGGGCGGCCAACCCGTCAAAATCAGTGATGACGATGACATCCTGCGCCGTAAAATCGGTTTTCGCCGCACCATGTTTGACAGTCCCCTGGCCGACCGGTTGATCATTGTGGATGCGATTGTGCTGATTACGCTCGTCCTGGCGGGGTTGTTTTTCCTGTTGAAGTGAGCGGCGATTCCCTTATATCTGGCGACCAGCCCGTAAGTCGAAATTGATTTCGACTTACGGGCTGGTGTCTATTACGAAAACAAAAGGGTAGTGGTAAAAACCAAAGTGATATGCTGAATTTAGCGGCATATAATCTCAAATTATCACTTTCGATTTAACCACTACCAACAAAAGAACGCTGGCGGTTGTTGGCGCGGCGTCAGCGCTGGCCTACGTTCACGCTCCCATCCGTCAACGTAACCGGGATCGCCTTCCCGTTCGGGTCGGCTAACAGGATACCCGCCGGGGCGGCTTGCGTCCTGCGAAAACGGATGGGCGATGCGCCGCCGGCTTTGGCGCGAAAAACAATCTCAAGCAGCGCGCCACTGCCGTTGACCGGGGCATGGTTGATCTGCGCCACTGCATAATCGATGGTGCCCGCCGCGTTATCGAAGGTATTCTGCACGGGGAAATCCGCCTGGAGAAAGCCGCCGTCGTTTACCGCAACCACTTCCAGCACTGCCGGGTCGAAGGACAGGTGCAGCTCAATGGCGGTCAGGTTGGAGACGTTCTCAACCTTGACCTGCGCCTTGAACGTGTCATTGACTTGAACTGCCGAAGCAGGCGGCTCAATCTTGACCGTTGCGCCGGACGGCGCGCAGGACGTCGCCAGCAGCAAGAACACAGCCACCAACCAAACGCGAACTGTCAAACCATTGCGCAACATAACAGCCTCCATATTCCAGATGTCTCTTTGGGAATTGGCTTGGTTCCCCTTATATCTGAGGGCCAGCCCGTATGTCGGGATTAATCCCGACATACGGGCTGTGCAGGTGACAGTCACTTCGCAAGTGATTGTCACCTGCATTTTACAGATGATGTGTTTTTGTTTGCCTGTGCTCGCCCAGCAGCTATGGAATGCACAACCGCTGGCCTGCATAAATCAGCCTTGCGTTCGGCAGTTGATTGATGCGCGCAATATCTACATAATTGACGCCGTAGCGCAGGGCGATGCCATACAACGTATCTCCCGATTGGACGATATAGATGCTGCGGCAAACCAGGGGGGGAGCGGTGGCGACAGTCACAGGGGGAATTGCAGTAACAATAGGATGCGGATGCGGCTCATGTGTCGGAAACTGCGCCGGGCAGGCCGGGCCGGGCGGAATGGGCGACCATAAAACATCGGGGATGCGCAGCCGTTGGTTGGGATAGATGGTATACGGCCACCAGATATGATTGACCTCCGCAATCGCCCAGGGCCAAACGCTATAGGCGCGCGCAATGCAAAAGAGCGTTTCGCCAGGGCGCACGATATGGATTCGCGGATCCCAATGCTTGTCTTGATCCGTTGGTGTGCGGGTTGGCGTGTTTGTAGTGGGATTGGGGGTAACAGGTGTATTGGTAAAGGTCGGCGTGTTTGTCCTGGCCGGTGTGACTGTAGTGGGATTGGGGGCAACAGGTGTATTGGCAATGGTGGGCGTTGGGGTTGGCGTCAGGATTGGGCCATTACTGCCTACGTTGACGTTGCCATCCACCCAGGATGCCTGGATGGCCGTTCCGTTCGCGTCTGATAGCAGCAACCCGCTTGGGACGGCCTGCGTAGTGCGCAACGCCACGGGTGAACTTCCATCCGACTTGGCGCGGAAGGCAATATTGAGCAATGTGCCGCTCCCCTGGTCGGGAGCGCTGTTCATTTGCGCCACCGCGTAATCAATCGTCCCGGCGGCGTTATCGAAGGTGCTCTGCGCGGTAAAATCGGCCGCCACAAAACCG
>JBARBA010000549.1:0-7003 GCA_049792555.1 Anaerolineales bacterium | reverse complement strand
ACCCAGAAGAGAACATAGCCGATGGTCATACGCTCCTGTCTCGCAAAGCTTTTGACCATTATAGCATTCAGCTTGACACAAAAAAGCCTGGCAGGGTCAAGAGACCTTGTCAGACTTTTGGTTAAATGCGCCTGCGGGTGAAAACCTATCCTGTCGATTGCTGCCGTGATATGCGACGTTGTATCGCATCGACTGTTTCGGGCGTCAAGCCGCTTTCGGGCTGGGTGGTTTCCCGCTCTGCCATTGCTTTTTGGATTTCATCGAAGCTGGCCTGCCCCAGGTTTTGTAACAGGGCAGTGTATGCAGCCCGTTGCTCTGCAACGGCTTTTTCAGGAAGGCGTAAGGTAAGACGACTCATAGTGGTGGTTTTCCTGTAAAACTTACAGGCGATCATATTCTGGCGGCTCAACATCTGCCACTTTCGCCATTGCTTTGTCAAATTCCGCTTCACTGGCGCGCCTGGCGCGTTTTTCAAGGTAATCCTGTGCGCCAATGGCTGCGATTTTTTCTGCCAACGCCAGTGTCACAAGTTGATTGATGGAAATATTTTCTGCCTTTGCCAACTCGCGAGCGTATTTGTGTAAAGAGTCAGGTAATCTCAGGCTGAGTGTGCTCATAGTTCACCTAGCATTTCTAAAAACTGTTTTGGAGTGATTGGTTTAATACCAAATTTCTCTATTGCCTTGAAATCATTCACATTGTATGTGACGATATATTGACAACCTGCTGTTACTGCCAACTCAAGCAACATATCGTCGCCTGGGTCTGTTAGCTGTGGTCGCCAAAGGTAGTAAATTTTCCATTGATTCGCTTTGCTGATAACAAAATCAAGGACATTATCAACTTCTTTTTCATCAAGTGTAATCTCACCAATGGTTCTTTTTGCAACGGCTTCATACTCGATAACCAAAGGCACAGACAGATTAAGCTGAAAGTTGCCTTTTTTGATGAGTTGGATCAGTTTGTAAGAAGCGCCTTTTTTAGACCTTAAGGCGGTAACAAAAACATTGGTGTCAACAACAACCTGAATCGCGCTCACGCCAGTATTATATATAATACCAAACTCACTGTCAATGCCTGCATCTCAAGGTTTTTTTATGATTTCAAAGGGGCCGACCGGGTTTTTGGACGTCCTGCGCGGGGCGGGGACAAGCCCAGAAGCCCCGCCCGCCGTCCCCTTCGACAAGCTCAGGGCACCGCTTCGAAAGCGCGGAAACCATCAGGCATGGACAGGCGCTGGCGCGTGCCAGGACGGCGATTGAGATTTTGCCGAAATAGGTTTTGCAAGCCGCGCGGGTCAAAAAAGCCTGGCAGGGTCAAGAGACCTTGTCAGACCTGAACTGGCGGGCGAAGTGCGCAAGCCCAAGACCGCCGCCTGAGCGCGCCCCGGGGCAGGTCAGGCCGTCGAAACAGAAATCGCTTTCGGGGAAGACGCCCGCCTTTTGGCGGGCGTCCCGCTTGTGAGCGTCGAACGGGCCGTTGCCTTTCCGGCCTTCCGCGCCTAACTCCGGGGATGAGCCATGCAACGCGGCTTGCCAGCCTTACATGGGTGGGATATACTCTCCAAAACGAAATGGATGAGGCTATATGAGCGACGAAATTTCCCCCGAACTTTTCGAACACCTGGTGGAACTGGCTGCGTTGGAACTGGACGCCGGCGAAAGCGAGTATTTGCGCCGGCAGTTGAACAACCAGCTAAAAGCCATCCACGAATTGGAAACGATCCCCCTCGACCCGTCGACGCCGGTGGCCTCTCATGGCGTTTCCTACACCCCGGCCATTTCCCCTTCGATCCGCGCCGACGAGATCGACCCGTACCCCGACCCCGCCAGGCTGTTGGCCGGCGCGCCCGAAACCGACGACGGCTACATCGTCGTGCCCGACATCCCGCACCAGAACCTGAAATAGGGGGCGTGAATGAACTACGTTGAACTCTCCGCAACTGAAATTGCTAATCTCGTCCGCCAGCGCAAAGCCTCCGCCGTCGACATCCTCGAAGCGCACCTCGCGCACATCCGCAACGTGGACGGTTGCCCCGGCGTCATCGGCGGCGACCGAAGCGTCGAACCGGACAAAGTCCACGCCTTCATTACGCTGACGGCGGAACGCGCCCGGGAGCGGGCAAGGGCCGTCGATGCCAAGATCGCCGCCGGGCAGGACCCCGGCCCCCTGGCGGGCGTCCCGCTGACGGTCAAGGACATTTTCTGCGTTGACGGCACGCCCTCCACTGCCGGGTCGAAAATCCTGGCGAACTTCGTCGCGCCCTACACCGCCACCGCCGTCCAACGCCTGGAAGAAGCCGGGGCGCTGGCGCTCGGCAAAGTCAACCTCGATGAGTTCACCTTCGGCTCGTCGAACGAGTCGTCGGCTTTCCAGCCCTCCACGCGCAACCCCTGGGACACTTCGCGCGTGCCGGGCGGTTCGTCGGGCGGTTCGGCGGCGGCGGTGGCAGCCTGCGAGGGCGCGCTTTCGCTGGGCACGGATACGGCCGGGTCGATCCGCCTGCCTGCGGCCTACTGCGGCGTGGTCGGCATGAAACCCACCTATGGGCGCGTCTCGCGCTACGGGTTGATCGCCTTCGGCTCCTCGCTCGATTGCCCCGGCCCGCTGGCGCGCAACGTGACCGACGCGGCGCTGATGCTCCAGGTCATCTCCGGCCCCGACCGGCGCGACGCCACCGCCGCGAACGTGGCCGTGCCCGATTACGTCGCCGGGTTGGAGCAGGGCGTCAAGGGGCTGCGCTTGGGCCTTTCGCCCGATTATTTCCGCATTACCTATGCCGACGCGCAGACCGGCAAGCTCGAAGAGCAGCCGGTGGGCGCTGAAATGAAGCAAGCGGTGCTGGATGCCGCCGAACGGCTGGCAGCGCTCGGCGCGGAGATTGTCGAAGATGTGCCGCTAATGCACACCCGCTACGGCATCCCGGCTTATTTTGTGATTTCGCGCGTCGAAGCGGCCTCCAACCTGCACCGTTTCGACGGCGTAAAATACGGCTACCGCGCGCCCGACCAGGTGAGCGATTTGCGTTCGCTCTATCAGAAATCCCGCGCGCAGGGCTTCGGCCCGCAGCCGAAATTGCGCATCCTGATGGGCATGTACGTCTCGGCGGCGCAATACAGCGAGCAGTATTACAACCGCGCCCTGCGCATCCGCTCGCTCATCCGCCGCGACTTCGACGAAGCCTTCGACCCCGCCGGCACATACCGCCTGAACGCCCTGCTGACGCCCACCACGCCGACCACGGCCTTCCCCGTCGGCGGCGTCTACGGCGACTCGGTGCTGATGCAGTACACCGACCAACTGGTCGTCACTGCCAACCACGCCGGCATCCCCGGCCTCTCGCTGCCTGCGGGTTTCGACCGCGACGGCCTGCCCATCGGCATTCAACTGCTCGGCCCCGATTTCTCGGAAGACGTCCTGCTGCGGGCAGGCCGCGCTTACGAGTTGGCAACGGAGCATGAAGATTGGCGGCAGCGAAAACCAAATCTTTTGTCCACAGATTTCGCGGATTTTCGCAGATAAACCAAAAATCTGCTTTAAAAAAATCTGCGCTAATCTGCGTCATCTGTGGATAATCTTTTCGATATGGAGTGAGCAAAATGGCAAGAGATGAACGTGATCCCCAGACGTTTGCCATCATTGGCGCAGCGATGGAAGTTCATAATCAGTTAGGGCATGGTTTTCTGGAAGCGGTGTACAAGGATGCGCTTGTTCTGGAATGCCGCGCGCGTGAAATTCCGTTCGGGCGGGAAATTTCGCTTGAAGTTATGTATAAAGGCCAGCCGTTGGCAACCCGCTATCGGGCCGATTTCATTTGTTTCAACGAGATTATTCTTGAGATCAAGGCCCAATCTGCATTAACCGGCGCAGATGAAGCCCAACTGATCAACTACTTGAAAGCGACCGGTTTTCATCGCGGCCTGTTGATTAATTTCGGCGCTCCAAGCCTTCAATACCGCCGCCTTGTATTTGGCTACCAGACTCCCAAATAACCCTCCTTCAAACGCTCTTAAAATCTCTTAAAAATCGGCGAAAATCTGCGAAATCTGTGGATTAAAATGAAAATCCCCCCTACTACCGAAGAAAAATTTTGGGCCGCGCTTTCCCACCTTTCTGCGCTCGCGGCTGGCATGGGCATGATGCTGCCGGCTTTTGCTTGGGCCAATAACCGCAAAAAGTCGAACTACGCCGCATTCCAGTCCTTGCAGGCGCTGGGATACCAGTCGCTCGGCTATACCCTGTGGGTGGTGGCGTACCTGGTGTTTGTGACCTTTTGGGTTGTCATCTTCGCACTGCTTTCCTCGGCCAGCGGTAAGAATCCGGTTGTTTTGAACATCTGGCTGACAGTCTTTTCTGTCATTACTGTTTTGACTTTTGGCATCTACCTGCTTCTCCCCATTATCGCCGCCGTCCAGTGCGGACTGGGCCGTGACTTCCGCTACCCGCTCCTGGGCGACCGGCTGGCCCGTTATATCGGGTATGACCCGGCTGCGGACGCCGCCGCCCCGCTGGACGACCTCCACGAGGAGCGTTTCGCGGCCTCGATGGGCCACTTCTGCGTCATTTACCCGTTATGGGGGCTGCTTGTGCCGGTCGGTTTTTGGGCCGCGCCCGAAGGACGCTCGGCGTACATGAAATTCCAGTCCTTGCAGATTGTCATCTTCCAGGCCATCGGCACGCTGGTCACGTTCGCGCTGGGCGTGATCGCCTTCATCATCCTGCTGGTTGCGGCGCTGCCTTTCCTGGCGCACCCCGGAGGCGTGTACCAGCCCTCGATGGAAAGTATTCTCGCCATGTTTATCTTCCTGATCTGCCTGGCTGTGGCGGTGCTGGTCGCGCCGCTCTACCAGATCATCGGCCAGTGGGCCGGTCTGCGGATTTTGCAGGGGCGCGATTACCGCTACCCGCTGGTGGGCCGCTGGGCCGGGCGCTGGCTGGCGAAACGGGAAACGGCTGCGGCGCAGGAAAAAGCTTGAGCGAAATATCCGCAACTGGAACAGGATCATATTCAGGCGGCGCGCGGTTTTGTGGGGAATGGATCTGACGCCTGAAAGGTTTGCGTTGCCGGCATTGGCGTGGGGAATGTAATCCAAATAGTGGAACGGAGCGGGAGCATCCTGGCGACCAGAGTCAGGCGCGCGTCTACGACATCACCCCCATTTTGAGCACATATTCTTTAACTTGCTTGTTGCCTTTTACGGTTTTCGAAATAGAGGGCCAGGCCGGTGGCGATGCCACCCGTCAGTTCCCAGAGGCCCACGCCCAGCCAGGCAGTGGGCGCCAGCCCGGTGATGACCGTCAGGGTGAAGACGGTAAACGTCACGGCGCGGAAGGGGACTGTCCAGCCATAAAAGGCTTTGACGTTATTGAGCGAGGCGAGCACATAGTAAACGCCCATGTTAAAGGACGCCATCGATGAAGCGATGACGAAGACGAGCGTATAATCGCCCGCCGCGCGGTTGGCGCGTTCGATGGTGTTGAACCCCATCACCGAAAGGATCAGCTCGGGGCGGATCAGTCCCAGCAGCCCGAGCAGCAGGGCCAGCACGCCAAAGACGAAAATGGTCCAGCCGGAAGCATCACGTATTTTGAGAGATTTGAGATTCATGGGTTTAATGATGGGTGAAATTGGCGCGAACGCCAGGCGATTTTCAGGCTCTTTACTGCCACATTTAGTAACTGCTCAGGCTCTTGCCCGTTATGGCTCAAATAGAACGCGGATAACGCTGATGTTGCGGATGCACGCGGATCTTTTAAGGTTTTATCCGCGAAAATCAGATCAATCCGCCGAATCCGCGTTCTATTTCTTGGCGGGTGAGCAGTTACCACATTTACCACAAAAAGGCAACGCTGCGCTTGCCGAGGATTTGATCGTCGAAGATCAGTTTGGCCGGTTTATCGGTCATGCCGAGGCAGACGTGCAGCGGCAGCAAATGCTCCTCGCGCGGGTGGCAGTAGCGCGCGGAAGGCGCTTGCTCCCATTCGACCAGGCGTTGTTCGCGTTCGGACTGGGGCAGCGGCCCGACGCAGGTCTCGATCAGCCAGTTTTGAAAGGCCTCGTTGGCCGGGTCGGGCGCTCCAACGCTTTGCCAGGAAAATGCTCTCAGATTGTGAAATGAGAATCCCGATCCCACCACAAGGATGTTCTCGTTTTTTAATCCGCGCAGGGCTTTGCCCAGGGCGATGTGCGCGCCGGGGTCCAGGCCGCGCAGCAGCGAAAGTTGCAGGCAGGGGATGTCGGCTTGCGGGTACATTAGTTTGAGCGGGATAAACAAGCCGTGGTCAAACCCGCGCTGCGGATCGATGCGGGCCGCTATCTTGTTTTCTTCCAGCAACCCGGCAATTTTGTTGGCATATGCGGGGCTTCCGGGGGCCGGGTAGGTAATTTCATAGGCTTCACTTGGAAAACCATAATAATCATAGAACATCGCCGGGTTTTGCGCGCCCAGCAGCGTTGCGGCGTTTTCTTCCCAGTGGGCGCTGACGACGAGGATAAAGTCCGGCCTTTTGAGCTGCGCTGGAAGCTGCGTCATAAAATCGACCATTGCTTTGTGGCCGGGGTCGCCCAGGATGGGCAGGGGGCCTCCGCCATGGCTGAAATAGACGATTTGGGCTTTGTTTTCAGGGCTGTTTGGCGTCATTGTAAGAACCTTTCCAGAAAAATCCCCTCCCATTGTATCGGGAGAGCGCTTGATGGTGGGGCATGTGGCGGTTGGTTGGCAGGTGTGGACAATGTCCGGGAGCAGGAAAAGCGGCTTTTTGTCCGCAAGACTCTTCTATGACACTACCGCATAACTTGCTATTTTATATTTGACTTGCGGACCTCGATAAAGTTTTGGGTCTTCAGCAATTGGGTGGCCCCAGCCCGTAAGTCGGGATTAATCCCAATACTGTTTAGATAAGGCATTCCAATTCAAAGGCAGGTTTTCATTTTCTCCATAGAGAAACAGCCGCCAAAGCGACTTCGTAATAATAGCCCGGACGTTTACGTCCGGGGCGGGGC
>JBARBA010000548.1:0-8158 GCA_049792555.1 Anaerolineales bacterium | reverse complement strand
CAATTACGCTATTGTTCTCGGCAACTATGCCTTCTTCCTGCATGAAATTCGCAAGGACTACGACCAAGCTGAGTCATTCTACCGGCGTTCCCTTGAAGCCGACCCCAACTATGCCATCAACCTCGGCAACTATGCCCTCTTCCTGCATCAAATTCGCAAAGACTACGGCAAAGCCGAGCAGTTCTACCTGCGCGCAATCCAATCCGACCCCAATGACGCTAACGTCCTCGGCAACTATGCCTTCTTCCTGCATCAAATTCGCAAAGACTACGACCAGGCTGAGTCGTTCTACCTGCGCGCCCTCGAGGCCGACCCCAACTATGCCAACGCCCTCGGCAACTATGCCCTTTTCCTGAAAAACATTCGCAAGGACTACGACCAGGCCGAGTCGTTCTACCTGCGTGCCATTCAAGCCAACCCCAACTACGCCCACGCTCTCGGTGGTTATGCCGTCTTTCTGAGTACCATTCGCAAGGATTACGACCAAGCCGGGCAATTCTACCAGCGCGCCGTCGAAGCTGACCCCAAGAATGCCAACAACCTCGGCAACCATGCCGGTTTGCTCTTATTTTCAGGCAAGCAGGAGGCAGGTTACGCCGCGCTCGACAAAGCCATCGCGCTCCTGCCTGCGCCTCAGCATCCCGGGCTGGCAGCCGAGCTATGGTTCTATGCCTTTTGTCACCGGCCCGAAGACCGGCGCGCGGCTGCGCTGAAAAACCTGAAAATTGCCCTGCTCACAGGAGAGCGCTCGCCCGGTTGGGACTTGTCCGCAAACGTCGAGCGCGCCCGCCAGGACGGCCATCCCGACATGCAATGGATCGAGCTTCTGGCGGCTGTGATTACGCAAGGCGAAGATATCCAAAAACTGGAAGCCTGGCCCGCCTGGCAAAAGGCTTAACATAGAAAGCAAAAATCCCCGCCACAACCTCATGGCGGGGATTTTATTTACGCACTACGCAACACGCAGTTACTTGATCTTCACCCCCCGCAGCCGCAAACTATTCGAAACCACAAACACACTGCTAAACGCCATCGCCCCCGCCGCCAGCATCGGGTTGAGAAAACCCAACGCCGCCGCCGGGATCAACACCACGTTGTAGAAAAAGGCCCAGAACAGGTTTTGCCTGATCGTACCGAGCGTTTTGCGCGAAAGCAAAATGGCGCGCGTCACCCCGCGCAGATCGCCGCTGATCAGCGTGACCGGGGCGGCGGCCATGGCCACGTCTGCGCCGGTGCCGAGCGCCAAGCCCACGTCCGCCTGGGCCAGCGCGGGCGCGTCGTTGATGCCGTCACCCACCATGGCAACAACGGTTGA
The DNA here is from genome assembly GCA_049792555.1 of Anaerolineales bacterium. Lineage (GTDB taxonomy): Bacteria > Chloroflexota > Anaerolineae > Anaerolineales > Villigracilaceae > UBA5195. The sequence goes on along the minus strand of JBARBA010000548.1, from coordinate 6,843 downwards.
ATGTTGAAGGTTGGAAGGTTGAAGGTGGGCAGATTGACCGATTTGATTTTCAACCTTTAAACCTTCACCCTGCAACTTTCTAACCACATCCACCTTGCCGCCCGGCAGCACCTCGGCAAAGACCTGGTCGATGCCCACCTGCCGCGCAATCGCTTCGGCGGTCTTCTGGTTGTCGCCGGTCAGCAGCACCACTTTCAGGCCCATACGGCGCAACTCGGCAATCGCCTCGCGCGAGCCGTCCTTGACGGTATCGGCTACGGCAATCACGCCGCGCACCTGTCCGTCCACTGCCACGAGCATGGCCGTCTTGGCCTCCGACTGCAAACGCTCCACCTCGGCTTCGAGTCCGTTCATGGGGAAATTGCGGGCGTTCATCATGCGGACGTTGCCGACGGCCACGCTGTGACCGTCCACCTCGGCTTCGACGCCCTGCCCCGCCTCGGCCTTGAACCCGCCCGGATCAGACAACCCGAGGCCTTTCTCCGTTGCTTTGGCCCAAATCGCCTCCCCCAGCGGGTGCTCGCTGCCCTTCTCCACCGAGGCGGCTAAACACAGTAACCAGTGTTCAGTTTTCAGTGGATCAGTTTCACTGATTACTGGTAACTGATCACTGATTACTGAAAACTGATCACTGATCACGATGTCCGTCACCGCCGGTTGGCCCTTCGTCACCGTACCGGTCTTATCCAACACCACCACCGAGACGTTGCCGGCGCGTTCGAGCGCTTCGCTGTTCTTGAACAGGATGCCCAACTCCGCGCCTTTGCCTGTCCCGACCATGACGGCCGTCGGCGTGGCCAGGCCCATCGCGCACGGACAGGCAATCACCAGCACGGCTACCATGTTAATCAGGGCGGTGGTGAAGCGGGCGTCGCCGGGAATGAAGAAATACCAGACCAAAAACGTCAGCGCTGCGGCAGCGATCACGGCCGGCACGAACCAGGCCGAGACCTGGTCGGCCAGCTTTTGGATGGGGGCTTTGCTGCCCTGCGCATCTTCCACCAGGCGGACGATCTGCGCCAGGGCGGTTTCGCGTCCCACTTTGGTGGCTTCGAACTTGAGCAGGCCCAGCTTGTTGAGCGTCGCCCCGATCAGCGCGTCGCCCGGTCCCTTATCGACCGGCAGCGACTCGCCGGTCAGCATCGACTCGTCGACGGCCGAGCGGCCTTCGACGACCACGCCGTCCACCGGGATTTTCTCACCGGGCCGGACGATGACCACGTCCCCGACGCGCACGTCATCGACGGGAACTTCCGTTTCGACGCCGTCGCGCACGATCAGGGCCGTTTTGGCGCGCAGGCCCATCAGCTTCTTGATGGCTTCGCTGGTGCGGCCTTTGGCGCGCGCCTCGAGGAACTTGCCCAGGCGGATCAGCGTGATAATGACCGCCGCCGTCTCGAAATAGACGTGTCCCGAAACAACGCCGAGCATGACGAAAATCGAATAGACATACGCCACAGAGGAACCCATGGCGATCAACACGTCCATGTTGGCCGAGCCGTTGCGCAGCGATTTGTACGCGCCAACGTAATACTGTCCGCCCACGTAGAACTGCACCGGCGTGGCCAGCGCGAACATGAAGAGCGCCGGCCAGGCGGTTTCCATCCAGCCCATCGGCAGCAGGCCAAAGTCCATCGCCATCGAGAACAGGAACAGCGGTAACGTAAATGCCAGACCGATGGTCAGCAGGCGGCGCTGTTCCAGGATTTCGCGTTCGCGCGCGTCGGCTTCGGCGTCTCCCGCTTCGCTACCCTGTTCAACGGCTTCAAAACCAGCCGCCGCCACCGCCCGCCGGATTTCGGCCTGCGAAACGACCGTCGGCACGTATTTGACGCGCGCCTTTTCGGTGGTGAAAATCACCTGCGCTTCGAGCACGCCGTCCAGTTTGGCGAGGGCCTTTTCCAGGCGGCGGGCGTCGCTGTCGTCGGCCAGGCGCTTGATGACCAGGTCGGCTTCACCCGTAGCCACGCCGTACCCGGCGCGTTCGACGCGCGCGATAATGGCCGGCAGCGCCAGTTTGGCGGAATCAAACTCCACACTGGCGCGTTCGGACGAAAGGTTGACGACTGCGCTCGAAACGCCGTCCAGCTTTTTTAGGTTACGTTCCACCGTCGCCACACAATTGGCGCAGGTCATGCCGGTGATCGGCAGGGTTAATTGAGACATAATTTCCTTTGTAGGGGCGTGACGGGTGGTTGAGCGATGCACTGAGCGCGTCGAAGTGTAGCGTTTTGTGCGTACACTTGCACCTAGCAAGTGCAGGTGCCGAAACCCGCCGCGCCCCTACCAAATCACGCCGCGACCGGATAATCGATCTCGGCCAGCAGCGACTTGATGGCGGACTCGTCCGCCGGGGCGTCGAAGGCAATCTCGACCAGTTTGGTTTGCTCGCTGGCCTTGACCGATTTGACGCCGGCGATCCCGGTCACCTCGGTCTGGATGGTGTGTACGCAGTGCATACAGGAAATATTGGGGACGGAATAGGTAACGGTAGTCATGGGGTTGCTCCTTTTTGAATTGTTGATATCTTCGTAACTGTTAAGGTTTTTGCTAAATCAGCTCAAATAGAACGCGGATGACGCGGATTTTACGGATTCGCACGGATTCTTTTAGGTTTTACCCGCGAAAATCAGCCCCATCCGCAAAATCCGCGTTCTTATTTTGCGATGGTAAAGCATTATTACTTGCCGAGCGCCATCTTTACCGCGGCATAAGCATCGACAAGGCCGTAGCCAAATGTATTGTTTGGGACGCCTCCAGTGGAACACTCGAACGCCGCAGACCCGGAAAGCGGTTTGGCGGTCTGGATCAGGATCTGATCGGTGCGGTCGATGTCGCCGATCAGGGCGGGGTTTGCCGACCAGAGCAGCGCCACCACGCCCACCAGGTGCGGCCCGGCCATGGACGTGCCCGATTCCGCGCCGTACCCGCCGCCCGGCAGCGACGAGAAAACATCCTCGCCCGGGGCCACGATATCGGGCTTGACGCGCCCCGACCCGTCAACAGTCACCGGGCCGCGGCTGCTGAAAAAGGCCATGCCGCCCGATCTATCCACTGCGCCGACCGAGAAGACCGAAGCGTACAAGGCCAGCGGGTCGCTGAGGGTGCTGCACGAAGGCCCGTCGTTGCCGGCTGAAACGACCACGAAAATTCCCGCGGCGCGCAGCGCATCTGATGCGGGCTTCAAGACGTTCGCGTCGCAGCCTTCGATTGGCGGGCAGCCCCACGAATTGTTGAGCACATTCGCGCCGCGCGCCGGGTCGCCTTTGAACGGGTCGCCGTTCTGGGGGAAGGGCGCCAGCAGGAACTGCATACAGTTCAGGTAGACCGCCGGGTTGCCCAGGTTGCGCGCCAGGTTGACGCAGCCGATCCACTGTGCGCCGGGGGCAACGCCGATGCCGCCGCTGCCCAGGATGGTGCCAAGCGTATGCGTGCCGTGCCCCTCCGCGTCGGTGGGACTTTTGGTATGGTTCCAGGGATCGTACCAGTTGTAATCGTCCCCGCCGGTTTTGCCGCGGTACGACGCGCTCAAGGCCGGGTGCTTGCCGTCCACGCCGGTATCCGACTGCCCGACGACGATGCCCTTGCCGGTGTCGTTGAACTCGGACCAGACCTTGTCCGCGCCGATCATGGTGATGTTCCAGCCGGGGTTTTCGCTGACGCTGGCAGCGTCTCCGCTCATGGGCGACATCTTCTCGGGCAGCGGGCGCAGGCGCGGGCTGGCCAGCACGCGATCCACTTCGGGACGCGTCGCAAGATAAATGCGCACCAGCGTCCCGCCGTCCACTTCCATAGCGTTGACCAGATAATAAGGGGTGTAGTGGACGCCGAACCGGTCGAAGGTCTGGCGCATGTCGGACTGGGTGCGGGTGGCCGTAGCGGTCAGCGTGGTGTAGACGTAGGCCGCGCGCTTGCCCTGATCCTTGATCTGCGCGGCCTGCGAGAGGTCCGCCTGTTCTTTCAGGATGACAAACAAGCGGTCGCCGTAAGAGCCTGGCAGGCCAAAGAGGAAGTAGCAGGTGAGAGCGCCTGTCCAAGCCAGTAGCGCGAAAGCAGCCGGGAGGGCGGCGGCGCGGGGGCGGCCCTGCCATTTGCCCACGATCCAAAGAAACAGGCCGATCACCAGTCCGTTCGCCGCCATCAGGAAAGCGGCGCGCGCGGCCCAGGGGAACAAATCGCCGAGGAGCAGGGACAGTTCCGTCGGGTCGATGAAAATCAGCGGGGCGGCGGTCAGCAGTCCCAAGCCGACGACCACCGCCGGGACAGAGGGCGCAAGCGCGGCGAGGGCAAATCCGAAAGCCGGCAGGATGACGATCAACAACAACTGGCCGCCGTCATAACCGAAGGCCGAGCCGAGGATGAAGAGCAGCACGCCGATCCCCAGGCCGTCGAGCAGGAAGTTGCCGGTTGTCTTTGCCAGCAGGACGGCAGCCAGCAAGCCAAAGGACAGACCCGCCAACAGGTTCAGCAGGATGTCTGCGCCGGAGCCGGTCGCGCCCCACAGCAGGAAGGGCCAGATCGCCAGCGGAACGATTGCCAGCGCCGTCAGCGCGGGGCGCAGGCTGAAATCGAGCGAACGCCGTCGCAGGAAAAGGAGTATCCCGCCGCCCACCAGCCCAATCGCAATCTGGATCAGCGCGCCGAGTTGGTCCTGGTTGGGGCCAATGAAGCGCAAAATGTAGGCGGGCAGCGTCATCAGTCCGGCCAGCAGCCAGCCTTTGTAGATGGGGCGCAGGGAATTATGCGAGAAGAAAAAATACAGTCCTGCAACCAGACTGACGATCAATACCTGCGCGGGAAACCAAATTTTTCCTGAAACGGAAAGAAATTCGACGCTACCGGTTTGCAGCGCCGACTGCTCCAAAACCCAGGCGATGCTGTGTCCCAGGAAAATGATAATTGGCAGGGCTAAAACCGCAAGGATGAAGCCAAAAATGGCAGGAGCAGATAATTTGTCCGGAGTGTCTTTGACCGGCTCTGGTGGAATCTCATTGGGTGTTTCGCTAATGGGTTCGATGCTCATGATTTTTCCTTTACACTTTGGTCGACATTTCAAAGACTTCGCTGATCTCTTTCAAAACGCGCTCGCGTTCTGCCGGGTCGTTGCCCTGGATGGCGGTCGTCACGCAGGAATTCAGGTGGCTTTCCAAAATCCCGGCGCTGACTTTGTTGAGCGCCGCTTCGACGGCCTGGATCTGGCGGATGACGTCAATGCAATAGGCGTCCTCCTCCACCATGCGGATAACGCCGCGCAAATGTCCTTCGACGGTCTTTAAACGTGTTAGTGCATCCTGGTTTGGCATGTTTTTTCTCCTACCCCCCCCAGGGGGGTAGGGCTATGATAAGCCCGCCTGGTTTGTTTTGTCAAGGAAGGGAAAGGTGGAAGGGAAAGATGGGCAAACTTTGGTAAAAGAAATCCTTTGGAAAAGCCCCACCCGCCGCTCTGCGAAAGCATGGAAATCATCGGGCGCGGGCAGGTAAGCGTTTGAACGGATCAAGGCGGCGATTGAGATTCTGTCGAAGTAAGTCTTGCAAGTCGCGCGGGTCTAAAAAATCAAAAAGTCTGGCAGGGCCAAGAGACCTTGCCAGACTTTTTGGTTAACTGCATTCCTTACGCAGGGTTTCCGTTATTGTCGGTTTTTAATGTTTGATTCAGGAACATTCCCAGGTAAGCGGAAAAAGTGCCATCGCTTTTTTGAACAAACACGCAGCCATCCTGCCAGATACCATTGGCTGGACCCCATTGGCTGTTTATCGGATCGCCCTGGTTGCAATGCACGTCATGCATGCCGTTTCCGGTTTGATACGGCGCTCCGAACACGTATACTTTGTTTGAATTTTGCACCATGGCGATCAGGGCGTCTCCAGCTTCGCTGCCGGTCACCGTATTCCATTCCTGTTCTTGCGTGCCGAAGATTGAGTTCATAAACGTGAGAATGACGGCAAGACATCCCAATTTGTTTGACAATATAGGGCTTCTGGCGTAATCCATCGCGCCGGAACTTCCGTCTCGTGTTAGCGGATGATAGCCATCCGGCATCGATGAGATAACCTGGAAAAGACCGGCATCCATTTTGTCGAAAATCCGGTACTGAAATCCGAGAGTTGGCTCATTCACATCCACCGCACACTGGTACATCACATCGTTCACATTCAAATTCAAGATTGCATGCAGCCATTGCCCTGTATGCTCTCCCGAACTGACAAAATTTCCGATCAGCACTCCGTAGGCAGGTAACATAATCTCTCCTTTTTATGGTTGCGAATAACGCGACGGCCTGCAATTTCCACGCCTTAATTTTATACCAACCTAAAACGACTATACCTTAGCGCCGGATGAGAAGAATCGCTTCCGCAGCCAGCCGGGTTTTTGGCATCCCGCGCGGGACGGTGACGGGCCAAAAGGTGAGCTTGCCGCTTTTCGAAAGCATGGAAATCGTTGGGCGCGGGAAGGTCTTGGAACGCAGCAAAGCGGCGATTGGGATTCTGTCGAAGTAAGTCTTGCAAGCCGGGCAGGTCTAAAAAGTCTGGCAGGGTCAGGAGACCTTGTCAGACTTTTTGGTTAACTGCATTTGCTTACGGGCGAATGCCCGCACTTGCCCGGCCTAAGCGTTGCAACGAACCCAAGAAATGGCGCAAGCCCAACAGACAAAACCTGCGCCATACCGGCCGCTAATTTGAAGTCTCTTTATGGGTGGGACACCGTACTTCGCCTTTTGATTTGGCTATGATTCCAAGTTTTTTGCCGCATATTTCACACCGGCCTTGCTCTTTGAACACTTTTTGCCTGTGAAACTTTTGTTGTTCCTTTTTTTTTCGGTTTGTTTCCTTTTCCTCGGGCGT
>JBARBA010000547.1:0-2014 GCA_049792555.1 Anaerolineales bacterium | reverse complement strand
CCCAACAGTTATTCCAAACAGCGCCCACCAGCTATTGAGTCAGCAGCAACTCCGCGATGGCCTGCGCCGGTTCGAGCGCGTCGATCATCGTCACGCTCTCGTCCGGGCGGGGGGAGCCAAAACGATTGAACCACACCGGGCGGATGCCGGCCTGCCTGGCTCCCAGCACGTCCACCTCCCATGAGTCTCCCAGCATGACGGCTTGCGCCGGGCTGCAATCCAATCGCTCAAGCGCGATGTTGAAGATGGCCGGGTCGGGTTTGGTGACGCCCACTTCTTCCGAAATGACCACAACGTCCATCCAGGGCATCAGTCCGTAGGTATCCAGTTTTTCGCGCTGCTCAAGGCTGGTGTTGTTGGTAATCACGCCGGTCTGCGCCCTGGCGTGTACATATTCCAGCAGCGCCAAGGCGCCCGGCACAACCCGGCGGGCGGCCTGATAGGCGTCGCGGTAAAGGATCACACTGTCGGGGATAGCGTCCAGGGACAGACGCTGGTCGTATTTCAGGAAGAAGCGCTGGATGCGCTGAATGCGGGCCTGTTCCGGCGTCAAGAGTCCCTGCAAGACTTGCACATGCAGGGACTCGAGCAATTCGACGTAGGTATTTGTCAGGTCTTGCAGCGGCCAGCGTTGCAGGCCCGGATAGGCTTGCTGCATGGCGAGCAGTCCGGCTTGCATGCTGTGATGGTGGTCAAAAAGCGTATCGTCCAGGTCGAAGAGGACGGCTTTAATGGGATGAGCCATGAAGCTCCTGTATGTTCAATTACAAATAGAACGCGGATTTTTGCGGATTAAGCTGATTCTCGCGGATGAAACTTAACAATCCGTGAGAATCCGCAACATCAGCGTGATCCGCGTTCCATTTCGTGACGCATGAGAAAGCGCTGCCCAGATGTGGCAACTTCGATTATTGGCCGCGCAAAACGCCCATCAGGCGCTCCAGGATGGCTGCGCGATAGTCGCTGGCGGCTTTGACGTTTTGTTGATGCACTTCATAAACGCCTGTGTCCACCACCAACGTGCCATCGGCGCCTTTTTTCATTGGTAAAACGGATGTGCTGTCGCCGTCGAGTCTGATGATGGTGCGGGCGGCCAGTTTGGCGTCTTCGGCATTGCCGCCCATTTCCACATAGCTGGTTTCGACGGTCATGGTGGCGGCATCTTCAACGTATTTGGCAAGTTGGTCTGCCACATTCTTGAGCGCTTCTTTGATTTCAGTTGTAGCCATTGTTTATCTCCTCAGGGGGTTTGAATGGATTGAAGTTGTTTGACTTGCGTAACGATTTGCATAACGTATTGATAGACAGCCGGGAGCGCCAGCGCTGCGCCGGCCGGTGTTGCCATCAGGGTGGATACTTTGGCCGCGCCGCCTGCAATGGTAATGAAGAGACGCAGGCGTAACCCGCGCGTTTGGATGGCGATGCGCAGGGCGCGGCTGTGCAGGGCGACCTGCGCATCATTCACCCCGTAGGCGCATGCCGTTTGTGCAGCGCCAGTCCAGCCGACGACGGTGCGCGCAACCAGGGCGTTGGCGATGTGAGTCTCGACCCAGGCGAAGTGTAGCGCGTCGCGGCTGATTTGCCCGGTGAGCGCATCGAGTCCGGTTTTGGCTTGTTCGAGGGCGGCGCTGACGGTTTCCTGCACCCCGAAGCTGACTGTTTTTTCTTCGGTTTCGGCCTCGCCCAGCAGGGCGAGCAGGTCGGCTTCGGGGCCGGTTTCGGGCTGTTCGAGAGAGAGTACGTCGAACGAGACGCTGCCGCCGGCGCCGGCGGCGGTTTTTGCCTGTGTGCGCGCCACCAACCCGTCGAGGCGGTTGGGGATGTTTTCGAGGGCGGCGTTCAGGCTGGTGAGATAGCTCTCGCTGTCGGTCAACGCCTGGGATGCGGATACCCCGTCAGCCGGGAGGTTGACGCGGTATACCGGTTCGGCAGCTTCGGGGGCGGGCTGGTCCCCGCCTATAGAAAAGGAGACTGCCCCCGGCGCGGCGTCCGCCGTCGAAACGGCGGGCGTCCA
>JBARBA010000546.1:0-6405 GCA_049792555.1 Anaerolineales bacterium | reverse complement strand
CCCGTTAAAGCGGTACGCGAGCTGGGTTCAGACCGTCGTGAGACAGGTCGGTCTCTATCCGCTGTGGGCGTAAGGGATTTGAAGGGAGCTGCTCCTAGTACGAGAGGACCGGAGTGGACAGACCTCTGGTGTGCCAGTTGTCGTGCCAACGGCATTGCTGGGTAGCTATGTCTGGCAAAGATAACCGCTGAAAGCATCTAAGTGGGAAACTTGCCCTAAGATTAGATCCCTCATGACGTTAAGTCAGTAAGACCGCAGGTAGACTACCTGCTATATAGGCGGCATGTGTAAGCGCAGTAATGTGTTCAGCTAAGCCGTACTAATGGTCGAGGGCTGATCCGCGTGGTACGGAGAATTTGGTACTTTTTCTGATACAATTCGGCTTGAGTTTGCTATTCAGTGTCACTAACGCTGTGAATAAAGTCTCTTGGTGATTTGAGCGACGAGGATACACCCGGTCCCATCCCGAACCCGGAAGTTAAGCTCGTCAGCGCCGATGGTACTTGGAGGGAAGCCTCCCGGGAGAGTAGGTCATTGCCAAGAGGCTTTTTCTTTTTAACCTTTCCACTCAAAAAGTTGAGTGGTATAATTATCTTGATTATAGACCAGCCCCCACGCGGTTGCCAAGTTTGTGGTTGCCAAGGAGTTGTGCAGAGCGGTACTTTCTCAGTGTTTGCAGGTTTTCGCTGGGTTGCGCATTTTGCATCGGCTGTGTCTGTATGACAGGCCGTTTTTGTTTTTATTCCTTGTTATTAAGGACGATCCCCCCATGGAAGGGAGGTGACACATATGACTGCTGTAAGTTTACGCCCCAATGAATCCCAGGAAGGACTGCTGAAGCGCTTTCGCAAGAAGGTTGTAAAGAGCGGTGTTTTGAGTACCGTGCGTCGCAAGCGCTGGTTTGTTTCCAAGAGTGAGCAGCGCCGTATGGAAGAGAAGAAGGCCATCCGCCGCCTTAAGCGGCGTACGGTTAAGGTTTTTGAATAAGTTGTAAGTGTTCGGAGGTGTGTATGCCAAAAGATGACGATAAACTTGTCGTTGAAGGGACTGTGATCGAGGCCTTGCCCGGTACGCAGTTCAAGGTTCGGCTGGAGAGCGGCCATCAAGTTCTGGCCTATCTTTCGGGGAAGATGCGCAAGTTTTATATTCGCATTTTGCTTGGAGACCGCGTGAAGGTGGAGATGTCTCCTTATGACCTTACGCGAGGCCGAATTACTTTTCGTCATCGCAAATTGGCAGGTCCCGCTCCTGTCGAAGAAGAATAATCCATACATACTTATTATCAGCGAGATGTCTTTCTAAAACTTTTTTATCCAATTAGGAATAGAAAGCCTCAAATCGAAAGCCAAACGACGCCCTGTATTTAGGGCGTCGTTTTTCATTTATGGCAACGAATTGTTCAGTTAATTGCGACCTTGTTCTAGAATCCTCGTAAGTATTTTCAAATCGTTTTCCCAACCTACGTAAAAATCGAGGCTATGATGACAATTGCAGACCAGATCACTTCCGCACCCGTCCCGCTTTCCGTTTCTGAGGAGCGTACCTGGGCCATGCTGGCACATTTAAGTGTGCTGGTCAATCTGTTCACCGGCGTTTTAGGTCCGGTGGTTGCGCTGGTAATTTACCTGGTGTTTTTACCGCGTTCCAAGTATGTTGCTTATCATGCAATGCAGTCTTTCCTGTTCCAACTGGTGGTGTGGTGTGGGGTCGGTGTCATGTGGGGCATCGTTGGTATGTTGTGCGCCGTGCTGATTGGGATTGTGCTGATCCCCTTTGCCTGCCTGCTAACGCCCGTCTTGCTCATCGGTATGGCCCTTGCCCCCATTTATGGCATCATCGGGGCGTTTCAGACCGCGCAGGGCCAGGATTTCAAGTATTGGCTGATCGGTGACTGGGTGCGCGGAACATTGAGTGTGTAAAGGTGATCCTGTTTTCCCTTTTCTTTCGGCTGGAATGAAAGTACAATACAGCCTGTTTCAGGGAAGAGACTCGTTCTCGGGTAGTTCAATTACCTCGAGAAAACAGAGCGCCGAAGGTGCAAATCCGTGACGGGCGCGTCCGGGTGAAACTCTCAGGCAAAAGGACCCTGTTTCGATTTACTCTGGAAAGTTCCCCTTCGGGGACACCGACGGGGCAAGCCTTCCCAAAAAGGCGAATCTCTCAGGTCATGGACAGAGGACGCACAAATACTGTGTGCGTCCTCCTTGCTTTTAAATCTAACCCAATCAGGAGCTTTTATGAATATCCCCGTCCAGCTTAAATATACAAAAAGTGATGAGTGGTTTGACCCGGCCAGCGGCAAAGCCGGCATTACCGATTATGCCCAGAACCAGCTTTCGGATATCGTTTTTCTGGAAATTATTGCTATTGTGGGGGAAACGCTTGAAGCAGCGAAACCGGTCGCTTCGGTTGAATCAGTCAAGGCTGCGGGTGATGTTTATCTGCCTGTTGCAGGTAAGATCGCAGGTGTCAATGATGAGCTGGTTCAAAAACCGGAGACACTGAACAGCGATCCATACGGCGCAGGTTGGATCGTTCAACTGGAAGGTGGGGATGCTTCCGGCTTGATGGACGCTGCTGCATACAAAGAATATTGCGCCAGCCGCGCTCACTAATCCCCTCTGCATTTCTGGAGTATTTATGACTTACATTCCCCACTCTTCCCAGGAGCGGGAAACGATGCTTGCTGCAATTGGCGTAGACAAAATCGAAGACCTTTTCGACGCCGTTCCCACCAAATATCGTTTTCCCCTGCTCAATTTGCGTCCGGCGTTGGCCGAAATGGAAGCCGCCGCGCTGCTCAACGAAATTGCCGCCAGCAATGAAAGTACACGCGAACTGGTTTCCTTCCTAGGCGCTGGCGCTTATAACCACTATACCCCCTCGATTGTTGACCATATCATTCGGCGCGGCGAGTTTTACACGGCGTACACGCCCTACCAACCCGAAATTTCGCAGGGCACACTGCAAGCCATGTTTGAGTATCAGTCGCTGATCTGCGCATTGACCGACATGGAAGTCTCGAACGCCTCCCACTACGACGGCGCAACTGCTGCCGCGGAAGCCGTCAATATGGCATATGCCAATTTTCGCGGCAAGCGCCGCAAGATCGTCATCTCGCCGACCGTTCACCCGCAGTATCGTGAGACCATCCGCACATATACGCAAGGGATGGGACTTAATCTGGCTGGTGATGACTCAAACGCGGATCTCAAGACCTCCCCCGAAGACTTGGGCGCGTTGATCGATGCGGATACTGCCCTGGTGATTGTCCAGTACCCTGATTTCTTTGGCCGTATCTTTGATTACACCAGGCTGATAGAAATCGCTCACGCGCAGGGGGCGTTGGTGTGTGTCGTCGTCAACCCAACGGCGCTGGCGCTCTTCAAAACACCGGGCGCGATGGGCGCGGATATCGTCGTCGGCGAGGGCCAACCGCTGGGTATCCCGCTCTGGTTCGGCGGGCCGTATCTGGGGTTTTTCACCGCCAAAAAGGCGTACGTCCACAAGATGGCGGGACGCATCGTCGGGGAGACGCTTGATTCGCGCGGGCAAAAAGCCTACGTGTTGACCCTGACCGCGCGCGAGCAACATATTAAGCGTGAGCGCGCCACGTCCAATATCTGCACCAATCAAGGATTGCTGGCGCTGGCTTCGGCAGTGTATATGTCGGTGGTGGGCAAGAGCGGTTTGAAGCAGGTTGCCGGCCTGTGTTATCAAAAGGCGCACTACGCTGCCGACCAGTTGAGCAAGGTTGATGGGTATGGGATGTGTTTCAGCCAGCCCTTTTTCCACGAATTTGCGCTATGCTGCCCAAGACCTGCCGCAGAAATCAACGCACACTTGCTTGAGCACGGCATTTTGGGCGGCTACGACCTGGGCCATGATTACCCCACCCTCAGTCATCACCTGCTGGTCGCTGTGACCGAGATGAACAGTAAAGAAGAAATCGACTTGTTGTTGGACGTTTTACGGGAGACCAGCCATGACTGACGCTTTGACCAAGCCCAACACTGAGCCTACCCTTTTCGACCTGTCTTCGCCCGGACGCACCGGTGTGACTTTCCCCGCGTCAGACGTGCCACATTACGACCTGCCCGACGCCGCCCTGCTGCGCGGCGACCTGCCCGTGCCCGAACTGGCCGAAGTGGATGTCATGCGCCACTACATGCGCCTGTCGAATTACAATTACAGCGTGGATGGCGGCTTTTATCCGCTCGGTTCCTGCACGATGAAATACAACCCGAAGATCAACGAAGATACCTGCCGCCTGCCCGGTTTTCTGCATACGCATCCGTTGCAGCCTATCGAAACGGTGCAGGGCAACCTGGCGCTGATGTATGAGATGCAGACATGGCTCCAGGAAATCGGCGGGTTTGCGGCGGTGACGCTCCAGCCCGCAGCCGGGGCGCAAGGCGAATTTACGGGTGTGCTGATCATGCGCGCCTACCACAAATCGCGCGGCGATGACCGGCGCGTCAAGGTGTTGATCCCCGATTCGGCGCACGGCACGAACCCCGCTTCGGCGGGCATGATGGGTTTGCAGGTTGTGCAGATCCCGTCAGACGCGCGCGGTAACGTGGATATCGAGGCGCTCAAGGCCGCCTGCGACGATACGGTTTTGGGTATGATGCTGACTAACCCGAACACGCTCGGCCTGTTTGACGAGAATATTGAACAGGTGGTAAAAATTGTCCACGACTGCGGCGGCCTGATGTACGGCGACGGCGCAAACTTGAACGCGCTGCTGGGGATTGTTCGTCCGGGTGACATGGGCTTTGACCTGATGCACTTCAACCTGCACAAGACCTTCGCCGTTCCGCACGGCGGCGGCGGCCCCGGCTGCGGGCCGGTGGGCGTCTGCGAGCGTCTGGCGGATTTCCTGCCTGCGCCGCTGATTGGGATTATCGAGGAAGCCGATCACGAGTTGCCGCCGCTCTATGGCTATGTTACGCCCAAGCGGACGATTGGCCGCATGAAGGCTTTTAACGGACATTTTGGCGCGATTGTTCGTTCCTATACATATATTGCCATGCACGGCCCGGATGGGCTGCGCGAGATTGCCGAGAATGCCGTATTGAATGCCAATTACCTGAAAGCTCGCCTTGAAAAAGTTTATACTATTCCGTATAATCGTACCTGTATGCACGAGTTTGTCATGGAGGGTCAGTTTGCAGGTTCTTCTGTCCGCGCGCTGGATATTGCCAAACGTTTGATGGATTTCAGCTTCCACCCGCCGACGAATTACTTCCCGCTGATTGTGCATGAGGCCTTGATGATCGAGCCGACCGAGACCGAGAACAAGGATACGCTTGACGCTTTTGCGGATGCGCTGCTCCAGATCGCCGATGAAGCGCAGACCAATCCCGAAATTGTCAAGTCGGCCCCGCATACAACGCTCTTTGGCCGCATGGACGAGGTCAAGGCTGCCCGCGAACTGGTGTTGTGCTGCTGGCTGCCGGAAGGTGATGAAAAGCGTTAGTTATTGATGTTGATAGCTCGGCCAAAAGGTTTTGCCTATCGGTTATACTCACGGAAGAAACAACCCCTGACGAAAACCTAGAAACCCCTTATGCCTCGTTCCCGTAGTGACACGCTATCCAATCATTTGGAATTTCTTTTGGAAACCTCGTCGGGGTTGGATGCCCTGGCGTTGGTTAATATGGATGGCAGGGAGATTGCGTCGGCCTTGTTGCAGGGGGTCAACCGTGAGCGCATGTCGGCCATGGCGTTGGCGCTTTTCTCGTTGGGCCAGCAGATCGCCACTGAATTTGAGCGGGGCCGGTTGGAGGAAGTTTACATTCGGGGCAGGCATGGGTTTATTATCTTGATGCCGTTCAGTGACCAGGCAATGCTGCTGGCCCTGGCGCGCGAAGGCGCCAGACCCGGTTTGGTGATTCTGGAGTTGCGCCATATCGTCGTGAAACTGCTTGCGCCCAACTCGGGTTTATCGTAGCGGGCAGGGGTTTGGCGAATGGTTTTCCTCGAAAGATCACGAGAAGGATGTTCGGATGAAACAACACCTGCACTTGGTTACGCTGGCCGTCGGAAATTTTGAGCGTTCACTTAAGTTCTACACCGAAATCCTGGGCTGGAAAGCGGCCTCTGCCAGCCAGGGTGACGCGGCTTTCTTGCAGGCCGGGGGCGTCGTGTTTGCGCTTTATCCGCGCGAGAAACTGGCGGAGGATGCCGGTGTAAGTCATGAGGGGAGCGGCTTTGCGGGCTTCACGCTGGCTTACAATGCGCACAGCGAGGCTGAAGTGGATGAAACCATTCGGGAGCTTGCATCGAAAGGGGTGACGATTGTCAAGCAGCCGCAGAGGGTGTTCTGGGGCGGGTATTCGGCTTATTTCTCCGACCCGGATGGTTATCTTTGGGAAGTGGCTTACAATCCCTTCTTTGCTT
>JBARBA010000545.1:0-3362 GCA_049792555.1 Anaerolineales bacterium | reverse complement strand
TGGACGCCCTGGGCGTCAGACCTTTGACCTTTTGTGAGCGTCTTGAAACCCCGTTTGCGCCCTGGGCCGCGCGCCAGATTCGTAAACGACTGGTTGCTTTCAGCCGCTTGCAGGATACCTTGCGCCGTGAAAGAAAAGCTGAGATTTTAGCGCCGCTCTTGGCCTTACGTGGATATATCATCAACGCCGATCATGGCGGCTCGGCGCACGCGGAACCGCTGCCGCCGGTTCGTTTTTTAGCGCAGGATGTGATCGAAAGACGCAATATCAAACCTGAAACTTTGTTCGCGCACCAAACCCAGGCCGGAGAAACCAAAGGCTCTGCGCTCCTGGTTGCCCCGACCGGCAGCGGGAAGACCGAAGCCGCCTTGCTTTGGGCCGCCTGTCAAAGCGGAGCACCGCGCCTGTTTTACACCCTGCCCTACCAGGCCAGCATGAACGCCATGAAACTGCGCCTGGATGAGATTTTTAGCTCCGAAAATGTCGGCTTGCAACATGGGCGCGGGCTGCTGGCGCTCTACCGCCAGTTGATGGAACGCGATCCTGCCGACGCCGCCCCAACGGCCCGAAGAATGAAAAACCTGGCAGAATTGAACCACCCGCCGGTGCGCGTGTTTAGCCCGTATCAGATGCTAAAAGCCATGTACCGGCTCAAAGGCTATGAAGCGCAGTTGATCGATTATCAGAATTCATTGTTTATCTTCGATGAAATCCACGCTTACGAAGTCGGGCGGCTGGCAATGATTCTTAAAACAATGGAGTATTTGCGCCGGTATTACAACGCTCGTTTCTTCGTCATGTCGGCCACTTTCCCAAGCCTGATCAAAGGCTGGCTGAAAGACGCGCTTGGAGACTCGGTGGAAATTGTTGCCCAAAAATCCTTGTTCGATGCGTTTGGACGGCACCAACTGAAAGTCATTGAAGGCGATTTGCTTTCAGACGAGAATTTGGAACAGATTGCCGCCGACGCAAAATCCGGCAAGTCTGCCCTGGTGGTTTGCAACATCGTGGCGCGCGCGCAGCAGGCTTATGATGCCTTGAAGTCGCTCAGAAATATTGGTATTCCGGTTGAACTGTTACATGGGCGTTTCAATATGCGTGACCGCAGTGAAAAAGAGAAATTCGTCCGTGAGAAGGCCGATACGCGCAAGGCAGACCGCTCTCCGGTTGTGTTGGTTGCCACGCAAGTTGTCGAAGTCAGCCTGGATGTGGACTTCAATACCATTTACACCGACCCTGCCCCACTGGAAGCCCTCGTGCAGCGTTTTGGGCGCGTCAATCGCGGGCGCAAGCTGGCGATTGCGCCGGTGCATGTTTTTACATTGCCGGATGACGGGCAGAAAATCTACGTTCCTGAGCTAATCACGCGCACGCTGCAAATCTTGCGCCGCGAAAAAGACAATCCGATTGACGAAAACAAAATCGGCGTCTGGTTGGACGAGATATACAGCGGCAAAATTGCCAAACAATGGCAGGAAGAGTATGCGAAAGCCGCGAAAGAGTTTGAAGAGATTTGCATAAACACATTACGCCCATTCCAGACGGCAGACGATAGTCTCGAAGAGCGGTTTAGCAAGATGTTTGACGGTATCGAAGTTTTGCCAGATAGTCTTGTCAAAGAGTATGTAGAAAAGCGGGAAACCGAACCAATTGCCGCAAACGAATTGCTTGTTCCCATGCGTTGGGGTCAATATCACATGCTTATGAACAAAATGCTGATCAAACCCGGCGATAAGACCATGCCGCCGGTGGCAATGTCTGAATATACGTCCGACCTGGGTCTGACTTTCGAGAAACAACCAAAGACTGACGATTGGGATTGAATGCGCCGGTTGAAACCGGGCCGTCAGGGCTTGCCAGCCGGTCGTCGGCCTGCGCCGACGAGGTGTGTAGGCAAGTGTAATTGATTGGCCTGGCCCAGCGTCCCTGCAGAGGGACGCCCGGCGCCCCGTCCTGCTGAGGTGACTTCAGTCGCCCCTTTTTCCCTTCACCGCCTTGCTATGGACACGGCAAGGAGTTCATATGAGGAGCGCATTATGCGACGCAATAAACTGGCTTTGTATTTGCACCTGGTCTGGGCCACCTGGGACAGGCAGCCGCTGCTCACGCCGGAGATCGAACGGCGTGTATACCGCAACATTGAGAGCGAGGCGCGGGGCATGGGCTGCACGGTGCTGGCAATCAATGGCATGCCCGATCACACCCACCTGGGGCTGGTCATTCCTACTACCATCACGATTGCCAACCTGGTCAAGCAGGTCAAAGGCGTCTCATCCCATTTTGTGAACGAGACTCTCAAGCCTGATTTTGAATTTAAGTGGCAGGGCAGTTATGGCGCATTCACCGTCAGCCGCTGGGATGTGGACAAAATTGTCAACTACATCAAACGCCAAAAGGAACACCACCAGCTCAACGAACTTTTCCCCGAATGGGAAGAAGCCTTCGAAGAAGTAAATGATTCCGCATCGCCCTAGACGCGTCCCTGTAGACGCTGCCCTGAGCCTGTCGAAGGGGGACGCCCGGCCTTGGCCCTGCTGCAGTGACTTCCCTGGCACAGATCACCAGGACTGCGCAGTCGCGCTGCAAAGAGAGATAAATAGGAAATGATAATAGCCAAACCCATCCCCCTTCCCCCTCACCGCCCTGCGGCTGCGCTTCGCGCCGGTTGCCTGTCCTGGCGGTCTATCCAGGGAAACCGGGCCGTCAGGACTTTCCAGCCGGTCGTCCACCCTTCGGCAGGCTCAGGGCAGCGCCTGCGTGGACGAGATAAGGAGTTTGTATGCGACGCAATAAACTGGCTTTGTATTTGCACCTGGTCTGGGCCACCTGGGACCGCCAGCCGCTGCTCACGCCGGAGATCGAACGGCGCGTCTATCGCAATACATTTGCACCTAACGCAAGTGCAGGTGTCGAGAGCGAGGCGCGCGGCATGGGCTGCACAGTATTAGCGATCAACGGCATGCCCGATCACACCCACCTGGGGCTGGTCATTCCCACAACCATCACGATTGCCAACCTGGTCAAGCAGGTCAAGGGCGTCTCATCCCATTTTGTGAACGAGACTCTCAAGCCCGGTTTTGAGTTCAAGTGGCAGGGCAGCTACGGCGCATTCACGGTCAGCCGCTGGGACGTGGACAAAATTGTCAACTACATCAAACGCCAAAAGGAACACCACCAACTCAACGAACTCTTTCCCGAATGGGAAGAGGCCTTCGAAGAGGTAAATAATGATCTTGCGTCCCTGTAGAGGGACGCCCGGCTTCGCCCTGCTGCGGTGACTTCAGTCGCCCACTCGCTCACCCCGCCTGAGGAGCTATCAGATGACCACCCCTCCCCCCTTCCCCCTCACCGCCCTGCGCCTG
>JBARBA010000544.1:0-4597 GCA_049792555.1 Anaerolineales bacterium | reverse complement strand
TTTTCTCGAACATTTACCCTCTCATCGCTGCTTCAAGCCGTTCCTTCAACGGAACCAGGTAATTGACCAGAATCTCACGCGGGTTTTTGTTCGGGGACTTCAACATCTCCGCCCAGACCAGGCCGAAGGCATAATGCAGGTTATCTTCGATCATGCCGCTAAAACGGTGGTTTTGCGGAGAGCGACCGGTTTCCATGGCCCGGTTCAAGATCGGCCCAAAGGCGCGCTGGAGCACTTCGCGGGAATTGAGCAGGCTGAGTTTGGCGGGCGCCAGCCCCGTCAGTTTGAACATCGTCAACACAGAGTTCGGTTCGGCCAGGAACAGCAACAAGTCCCAGGCAGTCTCTCGATCGCGCGCGCTTTCCAGCACCGCCAGGTTTGAGCCGCCCACCCATGCCGGACCGGGCGCCAGGGCCACGCCAAGATTATCCAGCACCTCCAGGTTTGCGGTGGCCTTTTGAGCGTCATATATCCAGGTCCCGTCCATGGTAATGGCAGCATCGCCCCGCCAGAACAACTCAATCGCATTTTCGTAGCTGTATTCTTGCGGAGGCCCCATGTAGCGGCCCATGCGGAAAAAAGTCGCCATACTATCAATCACTTGCGGCTCGGCAAACAATAAGCGCCGCCCATCCGGCGAGATAAAATCGCCGCCAGCGGCCCAGATCCAGGTTGAAATCAGGTGCAGGGTATTCAACGATGTCACGTTGGATGTGATCCAGGGGCGGGCAACCCCCGCTTCACGCAGGTTGATTACCGCATCCAGCATGGCATTCGGGCTGGCAAAAGCCGTATCGGGGTTAATATTCGCCCTGGAGAGCAAGTCCTGCCGATAATAGAGCACCCGCGAACCGCACACCCACGGAACAGCCCACATTTGCGACTTGCCAGACAAAAAACAACTCTTCCACGACTGCGAAACGTAATCCTTCTCCCCGCCCACTGCCTCCAATAATGCCGGGGGAACCGCCTCAAGCGCGTCCATCCTGGCCAGGTCAGGCACCCAGGATGTTCCAACTTCGGAAACCGACGGCAAAGCGTTGCGCTTACTGGTAGTCATCATGTCCGACCAGGCTGAATCCCAGTTCTTGAAGCTCACGTTAACGTGTGAAAAACCGCGCTGCTCAAACGTTTTGAGCAGGCCTTCAACATTATTGCGCCGGGAGGCTGTGCTGAGAAGGGATAATTCAGTGTCGACCATACCGATAGCCTATAAGAAAAACAGGAATAGGGGAAAATACTGTATATAGTATAGCATCTATCGACAAAATGATAAACCGGTTTAAGCAACATTTCTCAATATGGTTTTTTATCCGCAGATTGACACAGATTTTAAATGCTTTTTCTCCCGAAAGACACCCGGATGGCGTGCGAAAATCTGCGCCACGAGCGCCCGTCAGGGTATCTGTGGATGAAGCTTTCACATTGAGAATTGCTGACAAAAAAGGGCGGACAAGCGCCCGCCCTTCCTATTCTCTATTTCTCTATTCTCTCGTCCCCTATACTACAACACTCACCAACTTCCCCTTCACCACGATCACCTTCTTCGGTTCTTTGCCATCCAGCGTCTTGACGACGCCCTCAGCCGCCAGCGCAGCCGCTTTGACGGTTTCGTCGTCCGCCTCGGCAGGGACGGTGATGCGGTCACGCAGCTTGCCGTTGACCTGCACCGGGAGCGTGATCTCGTCGTCTTTGACGGCGGCCTCATCCACTTTGGGCCAGGGCTGCGTATGGACGCTGTACGGCTTGCCGATCTCGGCCCACAGATCTTCCGCGATATGCGGCGTAATCGGGGCCATCATCTTGACGTAAATCTCCAGCGACTCGGCCCATTCTTTCGAATTGGCAGCGCCGGCTTCACGCGCCTTGAGCATCTCGTTCAGCAGTTCCATCAGCGACGAAACAATCGTGTTGAACTCGAACTGCTCAAAGTCGCGGGTAACGCGCTTCAAAGTCTGATGCACCTTGCGGCGCAGCGCTTTCAACGTCTCCGGGGATGGTGATCCACCTTGAGGCTCATCGGTAAACAGACTCCAAACGCGACGCACCCAACGCGCAGAACCTTCGATCCCATTACTGTCCCACGGCGCGCCCATGTCCCAGCGCGCGAAGAACATCAGGTAAGCGCGCACGGTATCTGCACCATATTTGTCCACCAACACATCCGGGGCAATCACGTTGCCGCGACTCTTGGACATTTTCTCATGGTCTTCGCCCAGCACCATCCCCTGATTGCGCAGTTGCGTCATCGGCTCGTTGCCCTCGGTAATGCCCATGTCGCGCAACGCCTTGTGGAAAAAGCGTGTGTAGATCAGGTGCATGGTGGCGTGCTCGATGCCGCCGGTATAGGTATCCACCGGCATCCAGTAGTTGTACTCGGCCTCGTCGAACGGGCCTGCGTTGTACCAGGGGCTTAGATAGCGCAAGTGATACCACGACGAACACATAAACGTATCCATCGTATCGGTCTCACGCACCGAAGGCGCGCCGCACACCGGGCAGGGCGCGTCCTTCCAGGTGGGGTGCAACTTCAACGGGCTTTCGCCGGTCGGTTTCCACTCCACGTCGTCGGGCAACAGCACCGGCAGTTGCTCGTCGGGCACCGGGTTCCAGCCGTGCGTCTCACAGCGGATCATCGGGATCGGCGCGCCCCAATAGCGCTGGCGCGAAATCAGCCAGTCGCGCAGCTTGTACGTTACGGCTTCCTTACCAGCGCCCTGCGCCGCCAGCCAATCGACCACCGCCGACAGTCCCGGATTCTTTCGTCCTTTTTCTTCGTTGACCAATGTCCCGTTAAATTGGGCGGAGTTGATCATGTGGCCGCCGCCGATATAAGCGGCTTTCATCGTAGCCCCATCGAGATCAGCCTCCCCTTCCGGCTGGATGACCGGGACAATGGGCAACTCAAACTTCCGGGCGAAGGCAAAATCCCGCTCGTCGTGCGCCGGGACGGCCATAATCGCGCCGGTGCCGTAGCTCATCAGCACATAGTCCGCAATCCAGATCGGAATCTTCGCGTTGTTGACCGGGTTGACGGCGTAAGCGCCGGTCCAAACGCCCGTCTTCTCCTTATCGGTGGCCTCGCGCTCGATGTCCGATTGCCGGGCAGCCTGGGCCTGGTACGCGCGGACGGCTTTCGCCTGCTCTGGGGCGGTCAGCTTTTCGACCAGCGGGTGCTCCGGCGAAAGCACCATAAACGTCGCCCCCCACAGCGTATCGGGACGAGTCGTAAAGACGGTTAACACATCAGCTTTTTCTGACGACTGATTGCTGACCACTGAAAACTGCACCTCCGCCCCTTCGCTCCGCCCGATCCAGTTCGTCTGCAACGTCTTGACGCGCTCCGGCCAGTCGATGCCCTCGTAGGTCAGCAACTCGTCAGCGTATTTGGTGGTCTTGAAGAACCACTGATCCAGGTCTTTCTTGACGACCGGCGTGCCGCAACGCTCACAATGCCGGTCCTCGCCCCAAACCTGCTCGCGCGCCAGGGTCGTGTTGCAGTTCGGGCAGAAATCCACCGGCGACATTTTACGGTAAGCCAGGCCGTGTTTGTATAGTTGCGAGAAAAACCACTGGGTCCACTTGTAATATTCCGGGTCGGCAGAGATCGCCTCGCGCCGCCAGTCGAACATCGCGCCCATGCTGCGCAATTGACCGCGCATGCGCTCGATATTGGCATACGTCCACTCTTTGGGGTGGGTCTTGCGCTTGATGGCGGCATTCTCGGCGGGCAGGCCGAAAGCGTCAAAGCCAATCGGGAAAAGCACGTTGTACCCGTTCATGCGCATGTAACGCGCGCGCGCATCCGAAGGCGTCATCGCATACCAGTGACCGATATGCAGGTCGCCGGAAGGATAAGGCAGCATGGTCAGCGCATAATGCTTGGGCTTGTTCGGGTCGATATTCGAATGGTACAGCCCATCGGCTTCCCATTTCTTCTGCCACTTCGATTCGATTTCAGACGGGATATAAGGTTTCGGTGTCGGCATTTTTTCTCCTCGAGGGTTAGAGAGTAGATAAATAGAGAAAAGAGAGTAGTCGGGAGAAGCCTGTTCACTATTCTCTGCTCTCTCATAACTGCTTTAAACAAAAAACCCTTCATCCACAACAGGGACGAAGGATTGGCTCCGCGGTACCACCCGGTTTGTCAGTTAGCTCTTAACTGACCACTTGGTTTGCAATAACGGGCAACCCCGGCGCTGACTATTGGATTCACCAGCGCAGTCTCCTTTTCAGGATAACAGGCGAGTTCGGTCTGGTTTCGTCCTTGCGGATGGCGCTCCCACGGGCGCTGCATTGGGCTTCCACCACGTTCTACCCAACTCTCTGGTCGGATGACCTACTACTCCTGTCGTGACCTTTGACTGTTCGATTATAACTTCTTATCCCAGCCCCACGTTTTCAATTTTACACGAAAACGGCCCATCTGCGCGCACGTAATTGTCACACGGCAGGCCCCAATGAATTCTTTTTCTCCATTTCACTATTTTTATTTACAATTGGACTTTTGACAAGTTCAAGGGTTGCCAAAAAGGGTGGAACTGCATGAAAATTGGGAGTTATGGACAACCAATTTCAGCAGTTCCGATGTAAAGTT
>JBARBA010000543.1:0-4391 GCA_049792555.1 Anaerolineales bacterium | reverse complement strand
GGTGGGGATGATGCCGAGGGTGGCATCCTTCCCGACCATGGCGCCCACCACGCTGTCAATCGTCCCGTCGCCGCCCGCTACAACGATCAGCTTAATGCCTGATTTAATGGCGTGATGGACAACGTCTTCAAGCGAACTATCGGGGCGCGTGGTATAGACTTCGGGCAAAATCTGCTGGTCCTGCATCTCCGAAAGGATGCTGGCGAGCTGATGCGGTGATTCTTCGGGGCGGCCCGAACCGGCGTTGAAGATCAGCTTGGCCCGCAGCGGGCGGTGAAGCGCTGTTTTGAGTTTGCTGGATAGGTGGATTTGCATGGTATTCCAATTTCTTTTGCTGCGTTGGGCGATCGGCCCCCAACGCAGCAAAAGGATGCCAACCGGCTAGGCTGGAAAGGACTCTCGAACTTTTGCAAAAACCTGGTGATCGGTCATCTTGTCTGCAATTTCAACGGCAAGGATGTGCGCTTTAAGCCCTGCGGACTCAATGCGTTTTTCCAGTTCGCCTTTTGCCTCGCCCGGGCCAAATATCTTAATGGAGTCTGCATCATGGATGGCGGCAATCACATCAGCGTAATACTTGTTGAGTTGGTTCCCAAATTTTCGATCCCTTTGATCTTCGGAGGTTACTTCTTTTAAACCTTCCGGCGTTTTGGAATGTGAACTGCCGGAGTAACGGATATGCTTTTCGTTGCTTGATGTAATATGCTTGATTTCTTCGCTGCCACCTGCGAGAATGACAATGATCGCTTCGCGATGGTCAATCCATAAACCAATATCTTTTTTCATTAGATGCTCCTTATTTTCCAACAGTGTTGTCATCCCCAATTGGCAACATAATGTTTTCTCTTTTCGGCTGCGGATTCGTCAATCACGTAACGTAAAAACAGGTGGCTTCCAGCCCGTTTTACACCGGCCAGCGCGCCCCACAGGAGTTGTTCTGAAGCGAGTCTCCTCCCGGCGATGAATCCCGATTGTTCTGTTGCCTGCGCCAGTGGCGCAGGCGAACTATCGCGGCCGGTAATCTGGGGAGAGAAAGTCAGGAAAAACTCATCCAAACATTTCTCACTAAAGAAGTTGCCCAATATATACGGCCCGCCTTCGATCAAGATCACGTCACACTGGCGAAGATGGTCCATACAGGCATCCACCACTGCCTGGGCGCTAAGTTGACCGTCAGCAGCTCTTTTTGCTACGGTAACTTGGACCGATGGCGGCACATGCCGGTTGAGCAGGTGTTGCTGTCCCTGCGAGGTTGTGACGATCAACACCGGAACCTCACCGGATTGGAAAACTCGCAGGGAGAGATCAATCTCAGCGTGGTCTGTGACGACCACATTCAACGGCGGCCCGGTTTTTCCCATGGCAATGCGCAATTCCTGGTATGCTCCGGCAAGCGCGGGAAAGATATAGCCTGCGTTCCAAACATGGTCGGCGGATACCGCCCGCAGCGTTTCGGCGTCGATGATAATCGCGTCTGCTGCTGCGCGCAGTAGCCCCATCACCATGCGGCCGTGTAAATCAAATTCATTGATGTCTTGGCCGTCGGAGCGGCCCGGTAGACCCAACGAGACGACCCCATCCAATGTTGAGATGGAGTTGGCAATCACGTAGGGACGCCCCACGTGCGGCGGAAATTGAAGAGGCCCGTAAAGGCGGCTCAATTCAGCCGGCAGGGGCAGATTGACGCTATGCCCCGCTCCGGGTTCATGGAGCGATTCCAATGGCGCTAGTAAGGTGGTCATCTCATTTAACATGATTGTTCCTATACCGCATCAAGGGTTTGACTCATCTGATGCAGAACCTGAGTGGATAATAGTAACCTGCCCTTGAGATCTTCCGGGTAGAATGGGCCAGGTTCAGCGATCAACCGGCGGGCCGCATCAACCTGTCCCCAGACATTCCAAAGCAACACTCCGCGTACCCGGTTGTCCTTTAGATAGTAAACCACGCCTTCCCGATACGGTTCTTTCCAGTCGGATACCATCTCAAGCCGCGAGTCAATTTCCCCAACCGCTTCATAGCCCAACTCGAAAAGATCAGAATAAAAGTACGGGAGATGATCGTAAGACACAGATTCGCCGGCCATGTTGCGCCCGGCAAACTGTCCCATCGTGTTGGCATTGTCTTCGTGTTCCACACGCATGCGCTTTCCCAATGCAGGGTTATAAAAAGAGGCCGCATCACCTGCCGCATAAATATCGGGATGGCTCGTTTGAAGAAATTCATCGACCATAATGCCATTTTCCATCTTTAGCCCGGCCATTTCAGCCAGTTCGGTGTTCGGTTGCATGCCGATCCCGGCGATCGCGCCATCCACCACGAACGAACGCGGGCTTTCCGTAATGATCCTGGGGAAGTTACAATGCGTTTTTAGATCAATCACAGTCTCTTCCGCCCATATTTCCACGCCCTTTTGGCGATAGTAGTCATTTAAGAAAAGAGCCAGGTCGGGCGGAAACATATGCGCCCCAATGCCCTTGGCCGGAAAGATCATGATGACTTGCTTTCCGCTGATTGTCAGGGCCGCAGCAATTTCTGAGCCGACAAACCCGCCGCCAATCACGGCAAAACGGTTGCCTTTTTCGCACAATGCGCGCAGACATTCATAATCTTCAAGTGTTCGAAAGTAGATGATATGTTCAGCGCCAAATGAAAATTGTTTGGGTGTGCCGCCGGTGGCGAGCAGCAGCTTGTCAAATGTGTAGGTTTGGCCCAGACCATCCGTAGCGCGCTTTTCGTTCGGCTCCAGAGATTTTACACAGCGTCCCAGGTGAAGCTCCACGTTCAGGTTTTCAGTTTTTCGCCAGATGCCATCAAGAAGTTTCCCGTTCCATAGCCCCTTTGACAGGGGCGGGCGATCGTAAGGCGGCGCCAGTTCTGCGCTGACCAGTCCGATCGAGCCGTTTGGATCGATGCTGCGAATGGCAAGTACGGCGGCGGCGGCTGTCATGCCTCCCCCAATAACCAGGTATTTATAATGTGACATGGTTGTCTCCTGCTTGTGCTGATGATGGTGGCTGGCTGCTTTCAGCCTGTCATTAAAACCCCAGCTTCTCTTTTACCAAAATCATCGTGACGCGACGCGGCATAAATTCTTTGTTGATAATCAACAACTTGTTAATGGCGCTATGCATGCCATACGCCTTGAAGGCGCGGGCGTCCTCCAGCGGAAAGACGTATTCCTCGAGGCGTTTCATGCCGTCTTCGATGGTTGGGACGATTTTCTGCGTTCCAACCACCCAAATGACGTGGGCCGCCGCCGAGACATAACCGGCCAACTGGCTGCCGGTGGCCGAAGCAACAATGACACACCCGCTTTCGGTGACAGCGTGGACGCTGCCGAGCATATATTCAGGAGTCGCGCCCAGTTTATCCATTTCGCGGCTCTGGGTCCCGCGGTCCATCGTCGCCAGTTTTGCGCGCACAGTGCGATAGCGACCGGAGTTGTTTATTTCGCCGGTAATACCCAAAGCGTCCAGCGTAATGGAACTGGAGGTGAATACTTCTGCGCCGGGAGGTAATACTTCGAACAGTTTCTTCTTTGCATCGACGCCGTCCTCGGCAAGGATGGCATGGATGTTGTTGGCTTCCAAAGCCTGCATGGTGCGTTCGATTTGGGCGTCAGAAGCAAGCAGGCCAAAATCGGTCATTTCAAGCATGGTTGTAGGGATCATATTGTTCCTTTTGGTTACTCAGCCATGTCATTGCGAACGAGCGTTTCCCAGCGAGTGAAGCAATCCCGTGTATTCATTCAAACAATTGTTTGCAGGTTAGGCGGGATTGCTTCGGGCTGACGCCCTCGCACGCGTGCCTGCTGCACGGTGCAGGCAATGACAGATTTATTGAGGTGGCTGAGTAGTAATTCCTTTTGAATGGTTGTTTGTTCCTGATTAATCGATTCCGAAACTGGCTAACTTATTGATTCGGCGTTTTGAGTGATTTTTCCACCGTCATCTTCCCATGCGGCAACGATATCAACCGACGTTTCTGGCGCTTGGGAGAATGCAGACTGCGCTGAAGCATGAAATTGTGCGGCGTCACGATCGACCAGGGTTTGATTCTCAATCTCTGCGGCGTCGGTCGCAAAAAGGACATCCTCAGGACGGTAGGGATAGGGCGGCGCCCAGCCCGTTTTGGGGGCGGTGAAATGCGCAGCATCAAAATCAGCATATTGTCTTGTCTGGGTGCTTTTAATGGTTAAAAATCCTGAACGCCTCGTCAGATAACCGATTAGATTCATGGGAATAACGGCAGGCTTTTTCAGTATTTCGGTCTGGTTATCCGTCAGGGTTCTTAAACCCTGTTCCTGGTCCGAAAACTGCCCCTGGAGAATCACCTGAACTACACGCCGGTTATTCGGGTTGATGACGACTTGTTTGATGGCTCCGAAG
>JBARBA010000542.1:0-4818 GCA_049792555.1 Anaerolineales bacterium | reverse complement strand
CCACATCGGCAGGGCCGACATCCACCCCGGAGAGCAGGAACCCGGCGAAGAGGATGAACGGCATGGCAAGAGTCTGGTAGATCAGGAAACGGATCAGGCCGCGGCCGGGCGCTTTCCCTTGTTGGATGAGCAGCGGGATGGACAGCATGACGGCCAGTTCGATCAGCAGGGCGGCGTACAGGAAGGGACGCACCGCCAGGGACGCCACCAGCAAAGCGGTCACAACCAGGCCAAAGGGCACAATCCGCCGCGCATTCCCGACAGCCAGAGTCCCAAAAAACCAGAACGCGCCAATGCCGTATACCAGCACCAACACGATCTGTTGGGCGGGCGTCAGGCTGATTTGACGGCCAAAAAGGATCAGGGTGGATTCGATGCGCAGGGAGAACGGCCCAAGCTGCCGGACCGTGTCGGATGGCAGCCAGAAAGCCAAAGCCGCGAGAAGAGCCGAAATAATCGTCCCAAGGTAAGCAACCAGGCGTTCTCGCGGCAGGAGCAGCAGCAAGAAGCCGGCAAGCAGGGGGAAAACGATCCAGATCAGCGGGGCCGTCATTCGGCAGCAGTCTCCGGCGCTTCTTCAGGCGCATTGAGGGATACGAGATAAGAACCGGTTAGGGCGAGGCCCAGGGTAATCACGGCCAGCAACCCGGTGACAAGGATGGAATTTTCAAGGGAGGCATAGAGAATTTCGAAACCTGCCAGCGTGATGAGCAGCCCCAGCGTAATGCGCAATGGATGAACGGTCAGGCCCAGATGGAGCAGGCCCATGCCGATCAACATCAGCCCGCCCCACACCAGCGGCAGGCTGGCGTTCGGGAGCCAGGCATTGACGGGCTGCGCGGCAGACGTGACCGTAATCAGCACCAACCCGGCGGCAAAGGCGCGAAAGAGCGCGCCTTCAGGCCAGGAGGTCTCGGAAACCGGGTCGTTTTTGATATCGAGCTGAGTCATGCCGAGCACGGCCACAGCCATCCAGTTTGTGACGAGTTGCGCCGCAGACATGGTCAACGGCCAGTAAGCCAGCGTCAGCCAGAAAGCGGCAAGGTATTGCCCGGCCAGCAGGCCCAGACTCCAGCGCCAGTCGCGGCTTAATAACAGACCAATGGAAGCAACGGCCAGCAGGATGGCAGCCACCCAAAGGGAAAAATAAGGCATTAACGTCCTCGCAAAAAGGAAATCAGCAGGATCAGCAAAAGCAGAGTCCAGAGCAGGCCGCCGTCTCCTTCGAGCAAGCCTGAGACATAGATAATCAGCCCGCCGAGCAACTGGTAAAGGAACGAGAGCGCCCGTGAAAAGGCTTTCAACAAAGCGGCCAGACGGGCGGGGCGGTTTTCAGGGGCGCGCCGCGATTTTAAAAACGGCAGGCGCAAAAAAGCGAAAAGGATTGCGGCGGAGAGCAGCAATGCAGCCAGGCCCGCTTGCCAGGCGGCCAGACGGAACGCCCCCGGCCAGCCCCATAGACCGCCCAGTAGCACGGTGGCTACGAGGATGCCCATTCCCATCGGATAGGTGGCTTGCGCCCAGTTGGGAAGCTGCGCAAATTCAGTCTCCGCCGGGTGCAACAGGTGACGCGCGTATCCTGCCGCAAGCATGGCATGGGCCAGTATGAACAGCGGCCAAAATACAAAGGGCAGCGGCAGGTCAATCTGCCAGCCGGAAGCTGTCAGCGTGAACGGCAGCGATAACATGAATAGCCCCGTCACTGCAAACACGCGAGTCATCCAGGTTTGTTTTGCAGAATAGAGAAAAGAAATGCCCCCGAACAGAATCAAGGCGATGCCCCAGGCCGCAGAACCCACCGGGTTGCCGCCCAGGCAGGCCGCCAGCGACAAGGCGCTCATGCCGATCAACCAGTAGGGACGCCCGCTCAGTTCGTCTTGCGCGAGAAGCCATTTCGAGCCGCCGTATAGAGCGGCGAGCGCGGCCAGCGCAAAGAGCGGGATGATCCAGCGCAGATCTATGGCAGTAGACGGAATCCGCGCCAGCACAAGCAGGCCGGTAACGGCAGAGACCATGCACAAAATTGTGCCAAAGCCGCGCCGCGCGGCGTATCTATCGGGCTGGTAAGCGAGACTCAGCGGCAGCGCGCCGAGGCGCAGGCCGGCAGCGATGAGCAGGAATATCCCCGCCTGCGCGGGCGCGCTCTCCAGTGAAAATGGCTGCCCGGTGGAAGAAACGCCCACGACGCTGGCCCACAGCGCAAACACGGTAGCGCCAAGTCGGACGGCGAATGCCAGCCACAGGCTCTCGCCGGGAGCGGATCGTTCACGCACGGCAATCACGAACTCGGCCAGGTCAATTGCCGTCCAGGCCAGCACCAGCCCCAGCGGATTATTTGCCAGGATCGCCAGCAAGCCCAGCCCGGTCAACACCAACGTCTCGGGCCAGGAGGCCGTCCCGGCCTGCGCGTTCCGCGCCGGGGAGGTCAGGATCACGGCGGCGGCCAGCCCGCCCAGGCTCAAGGCGTACAACCAAGCCAGCGGATCGGCAAAAAGCTGCGGGGAGGCGTTGAACAGCGCGGCAGCCATCCATTGCCCCGGCGCCAGACGCCATGGCAAATCGAATTGCCAGAGCAGCACGCTTAACCAGGTCAACAATACGCCGCCCACCACCAGCCAGGTGTACGAAGCGCCGGGGCGCGTCAGGCGCAGGGCCACCACCGCCGAGATGGAAAGGAAAAGCAGGATGAACGTAAGCAGCACAAACATCGAGATGTATTTTACATCGTACTGCCCAATGCGGGGGAAGGTAATCTCTCAAAAAGGCCGCAAAGCAAATGATATACTGTGGCCTCGCCGTCTGGCAAAGAGCAAGCATGATGCAAGGCTTTTTACAAACAGCCATGCTATACTATTGCACGCAATGAAATTCTCGCATGGGAGAGTGAAACGATGAAAGGTTCCCGCGTTGTTATCACGGGGATGGGGGTTGTAAGTGTGTTGGGCACGGGCTTGCCGACCTTCTGGGCGGGCCTGGTGGCCGGACGTTCGGGCATCCGGCGCATCACCCAGTTTGACGCCAGCCATTTGCCCTGTCAGATTGCCGGGGAGGTGCCCGATTTCGACCCGGAAGCGTTCATGGAACGCAAGGAAGCCCGCCGCGTGCCGCGCTCGGCGCAAATGGCCTTTGCCGCCGCCAAAATGGCGCTGGACGATTCGGGCCTGCCCGCGCTCTTCGCGGAACCAGAACGCGCCGGCGTCTCTTTTGGCACGGCCATTGGCGGGGTGGATCGTCTGGACGAGGGTATCTCCACCGTCCGCAACCAGAGTTACGAACGCTTAAACCCGTTCGTGGTGCCCGCCTCGCTGTCGAACGTCTCCGCTCACCTGATTTCGCAGGGGTTCCAGTGCCTTGGCCCAAGCATCACCATTAGCACGGCCTGCGCCACCGGCACCCAGACCATCGGCGAAGGGCTGGAAATGATCCGGCGCGGCGCGGCAGATGTCGTCATCGCCGGCGGCACCGAAGCCTTGATCCGCGAATATGCGATTGCAGGCTTCTGCGCCATGCGCGCCCTGCCCATTAATTACAATGATTGCCCCGAAAAAGCTTCGCGTCCCTTCGACAAGGCGCGCGAAGGTTTCCTGTATTCGGAGGGCGCTGCCGCGCTGGTGCTCGAATCGGTCGAACACGCCCGGGTGCGCAATGCGCGCGTCTACGCCGAACTGGCCGGGCAGGCCTCGTCTTCCGACGGTTTCCACATGGCGCAGCCCGACCCCGAAGCCGCCGGTCCCATCCGCGCCATGCGTTGGGCCATCCAGGACGCGGGCCTTGAGCCGGAAGAGATCGACTACGTCCACGCGCACGGCTCATCCACCCCGCTGAATGACCTGACCGAGACGCGCGCCATCAAAGCCCTCTTTGGCGAGCACGCCTACAAGCTGGCGATCAATTCGATCAAGTCGATGCTTGGGCACGCCCTGGGCGCATCGGGGGCGTTGCAGGCCATCTCCTGCGCCATGAGCATTTACGAGGGCGTCATCCCGCCCACGATCAACTATGAAACGCCCGATCCCGAACTCGACCTGGACTACGTCCCGAACCAGGCACGCAAACAGGCTGTTAGGGTCGCCCTGTCGAACTCGTTCGGGCTGGGCGGGCAAAATGCCTGTGTGGTACTGAAAAAATTCGATCCAAGTGAGGAACCCGCATGAATGTATTCACAAATGAAAAGACCATCCGCCGCAAGGGGAAAATCGGCAATTACGCTTCGCTGGCAGGCACCGGCCTGCTGTTGTTCACTGCGTATTTCATTTTCCGATTAGGCGACCCGCAGTTTGCAAAGGATAACCCAAATTACAGCTGGTTGATGCTCCTTATTATGATTGTGGGTTTCGCCCTGGTCCAAGCCGGCACCCATTATATGAACCGTTTCGGACGGAGTCCGCGCCCCGACGAAGCGCTCACCGCCACCCTGAAAGGCCTGACCAAAGACTATACACTCTATCACTACCTGACGCCGGTCAACCACCTGCTGGTAGGGCCTGCTGGCGTGTGGGTCATCGAGTGTTACTACCAACGCGGGCAAATCAGCTATAAGGGCGGACGCTGGCAGCAAAAGGGCGGCGGATTCTTCGTGGCGTACATGAAGATTTTCGGTCAGGAGGGCTTGGGGCGTCCTGACCTGGACGTGAAAGCCGACACGGAGAGTCTGAGCGACGCTCTCAAGAAAGTGCTCGGCGACGACACCCCCCCCATCAACGTTGCGCTGGTTTTCACCAACAATCAGGCCGAAGTCGCCGCCGACAACGCTCCCAACCCGACTCTGAAACTCAAAGACCTGAAAGATTACCTGCGCAAATACGCCAAAACCAATCC
>JBARBA010000541.1:0-12849 GCA_049792555.1 Anaerolineales bacterium | reverse complement strand
TGGATGGGTTGGGAACGCAAGCGCGGCAAGTTGGCTGAATTTAACCAACTGCTTTTGGGTGAAGGCAGGTCGCTCTATCTTCTGCAAGTTGGGGATTTTAGTATTTTGCATGATATCAAGTATGTTATCACCCTCGATGCCGATACGTCCCTGCCCAAGGGCAGCGCTGCCCGTTTGGTAGCGACCCTGGCGCATCCGCTCAACCGCGCCGAGTTCGCCCCGGATGGGCGTTCGGTGGTTGCGGGGTATACGATCCTGCAGCCGCGCGTCGAGATCAAACCCACCAGCGCAAGCCGCTCCAGGTTTGCGCAAATCTTTGCCGGGGATGCCGGCTTTGACCTGTACACCCTGGCCGTCTCGGATGTTTATCAAGACCTGTTCGGCGAGGGCAGTTTCGTGGGCAAGGGTATTTATGACGTGGCTGCCTTCGAGAAAAGCGTCAGGGGGCAGATCCCCGAAAACACGCTGCTCAGCCACGACCTGTTTGAGGGGATTCATGGGCGCGCTGCGCTGGTGACGGATGTAATCCTCTACGAGGAGTACCCAACGCGTTACCTGGGCTATGCCCGCCGCATGAGGCGTTGGATTCGCGGAGACTGGCAATTGCTGCCCTGGATACTTGGCCTGGTCAAAACCGAAAAGGGAATTGCCAGGAAGCGTATCTCGCTCATTAATTACTGGAAAGTGGTCGATAACCTGCGGCGCAGCCTGCTGCCGCCAACCATGATGCTGATCCTGGCCGCAGCCTGGCTGGGTTGGCTGCCCGGTTCTCCCCTGGTCTGGAGCCTGTTGGTTTTGCTGACGCCTGCGTTGCCTGTGATTGCGCAAACCTTTCACCATATCAGGCATAACCTTGGAAGGCTCCAGCTTAAAGAATTGATTGAGCCGAGCAAGCTTCCTGCGTTGCGCTGGGCGCTGGCGATCACCTTCCTGCCTTACGAAGCGTTCCTCTCGTTCAGCGCGATCGTCATTACCCTGGTGCGTATGTTTATCACGCGCAAACACTTGCTACAATGGACAACCGCTGCCCATACGGCCAGATTGTTTGGGTTGAATGCCCGCTATGAAGTCCAGGCGGAGATGACCGTCTCCCTGACATTGGTTGGCTTCCTGGTGCTTGCCACGTCCCTGGTCAACCCGCTGGCGCTGGCGGCGGCGATTCTGTTACTGGTGATTTGGACCACATCTCCAGGTTTGGCTTACTGGATTAGCCAGCCACTCGTCCATACGACCCCGCCGCTGCGCGAGCCTCAACACGAACAAATCCAGCGGCTTGCGCGGCGCACCTGGGCCTATTTCGAACAATACGTCGGCCCGGACGATCACTGGCTGCCGCCCGATCATTTCCAGGAATCGCCGCGCGGCAACGTGGCGCACTATACGACTCCCACAAACATTGGGCTGTTATTGTTGTCTACATTGTCGGCCTACGATTTGGGATACATCAGCGTGCTCGAACTGGTTGTGCGCTTAAACTCGACCTTTGAGAATATAGAAAAACTGGAGCATTACCGCGGTCACCTGCTGAACTGGTACGACACACAGACCATGACTGCCCTCGTGCCACGCTATATCTCCACTGTCGATAGCGGTAACCTGGCCGGTTGCCTGCTTGTGCTCAAACAGGGCTGTCTGGCGATGATCGATGCGCCCATCGTCAATGCGAAGCAGTGGCAGGGCATGCTGGTTATTCTCGATATCTTGACCAACATCCTGAACGAGTTGGAAAGTAATACGCCCGGTTCTCCGGTGGAACCTTTCGAAATTGAGCTGGACAATATTCGTGAACGCATTGCCGCCATCCAGGAAACACCCGATGCGTGGACGATTGTATTGACCTGGCTTTCAGGCCCAGGCTGGGAAAAAGTATCCCGGCGCTTGTTGCAGGTGCTGGAGACCCCGCCTGCCAACATGACCCAGGAAATCCTGAAAGAGCTGCAACTATACCTGGATACGATGCACCACCATTTGCAGGGGATGCAGAAAAATATCGACTTGTTGGCGCCCTGGTTAAGCCATTTCAACCAACAGCCGCCAGCGTTGCTGACACAGCCACATGGCCCGCTGGCACAAAACTGGCAGGCTTTTAGGGAGAGCATCCCTACCGGGCTTCCCACTCTGGCGCAAGCCGGGCCGACCTATGCAGGCATCAAGAGCGCTCTGGGAAAATTAAAAGCCCAACTGATTGACGGTTCCCAACTGAGTGAGCACAACCAGGAAGCCTATTATTGGTGCCAAAAGCTGGACGGTGAATTGGACTCGGCATATTTGAGAGTGCAAACCATGTTGATCGGTTATCATGACCTGGCTGCGCGGGCAAATGCCATGTTTAATGCCCTGGATTTCAAATTCCTGTTCGATGAGCAGCGCCAGGTCTTCCACATCGGCTACAACGTCACCGCCGAAAAGCTGGATACAAGCTATTATGACTTGCTGGCTTCCGAAGCGCGCCTTGCCAGTCTGGTTGCGATTGCAAAAGGCGACGCGCCGCAAAGCCATTGGCTGCACCTGGGTCGGCCTGTCACAATCGCCGATGGAAAACAGGTGCTGCTTTCCTGGAGCGGCACCATGTTTGAATATCTCATGCCGCTGCTGTTTACCAAAAATTACGAAGAGACATTCCTGTACGACAGTTGCTATGCCGCGCTGGATGCGCAGATCGGTTACACCAAACAAAAAAATATTCCCTGGGGTGTCTCTGAATCAGGCTATTACACCTTCGACGTCAACATGAACTACCAATACCGCGCCTTTGGCGTGCCCAGCCTGGGTTATAAACGTGACCTGCCCGACGACCTGGTCATCGCGCCATACGCCTCTTTGCTTGGGCTGTCGCTGCAACCGCAGGCGGTGCTGGATAACATTGCCCACCTTGAAAAGCTCAACATGTTGGGCCGTTTTGGCCTGTACGAAGCCATCGATTACACCAAAGCGCGTCTGCCAAAAGGACAGGAGTATGCCATTGTCCAAGCGTATATGGCCCATCATCAGGGCATGGTTTTGCTGGCTGCCTGTAATTTCCTGTCGAACAATGTCATCGTCGAACGCTTCCACGCCGATGAGCGCATTCAGAGTATTGAACTGCTGTTGCAGGAGAAAATTCCGCAAAACCCACACATCGAATATCCGCACCCCGAGCAACTCTTCAGGCCGTCTGTGGGTGTGGCGCGCTCCATCAGCCTTGCGTCCTGGCGCACCCCTGTTGATGGCCCGGTTCCGCAGGTGCATTTTCTCGCGCAAGGCAAGTACAGTCTGATGATCACCAGCGCAGGCGGCGGATACAGCCAGTGGCAGGATTTTGCGCTGACGCGTTGGCAGCCTGATACCGCCCTGGATGATTGGGGGATGTGGATCTACATCCAGGACCGTGAAAGTGACGCGCTCTGGTCTGCTACCTGCCAGCCGATGGGCGTCTTGGCCGAAAGCCATGAAGTGACCTTTTCTCCACACAAGGTCGAATTCCGGCGTTGGGACTATGGCATTTCCCTGCACACCGAGATCGCCGTCGGCGCGGATGGCATCGAAATTCGACGCGTGACGGTGCTGAATGACAGCAACCGCCCTCGAAAGCTGAAACTGGTCAGCTACAGCGAAGTGGTGCTTGCCGCGCGTAGCGCCGACCAGCGCCACCCGGCCTTCAATAAGCTTTTTATCGAGAGCGAGTACATCCGCGAAAGCAATGCGCTGCTCTTCCACCGCCGTCCGCGTTCGGCGAACGAAAAGCCTTTGTATATGGCGCACGCCCTGATGGTGGAGCCGGACCACAAAGTGACCGGCGAATACGAGACCTCCCGCGCCCAATTCATCGGGCGTGGACAAACGCCGCGTTCGCCGCAAGTGCTGCGAGACGGGAGCCAGAAACTTTCGGGAACGATCGGCGGCACGCTCGACCCGATCCTGTCCCTGGGGCAGGAAATTGACTTGAACCCGCATACCAGAACGCAGGTTACTTTCCTGACCCTGGCTGCATCTTCGCGCACTGAAGCGCTTGACTTGCTGACCAAATATTACCAGTCGAAACAGCTTGTGAGTCGGGCTTTTGACGAAGCGCGCGCCGAGAGTCAGCGCGAACTGATCGACCTGGGGTTGAATTCCTACGGCGTCGAGCATGTTCAAGGCCTGTTATCCGCATTGCTCTACCCGGCAAATATGCTGCGCGCGCCGCAACATATTTTGTCCAGAAACGAGAAGGGGCAATCTGGTTTGTGGGCCTACGGCATTTCAGGCGATTACCCGATTTTGTTGCTGCGTCTGCATGGTTATGAAAGTCCTCTGTTGGTGGAAACCCTGCAAGCTTATATCTATTGGCGCAACCGGCGCATCAAAACCAACCTGGTGATCCTGAACGAGCAGGATACGGGATATTCCATGGACTTGCACAATCAAATCTACCGGCAGCTTGCGCACCGGGGCGCGGAGGCCTGGCTGAATCTGCGCGATGGCATCTTCCTGTTGCGCGCCGATCAGATCCCGAAATCAGACAGGATCCTGCTTGAGACGGTTGCCGGAGCGATCCTGAACGATAAAAATGGAACCCTGGTTGAACATGCCCACCGCTTAAACAAAGAGCCTGTCCGCCTGCCGGGATTCACGCCCGCCTTGTCTGGCGCGCAAGACCTTGAACTTACGCCGCGCCTGGCGCGTCCGACCAACCTGTTGATCGACAACGGCCTGGGCGGGTTCAGCCCGGATGGGCGCGAATATGTGATCTATCTTGAGCCGGACCAACATACGCCGCATCCGTGGATCAACGTGATTGCCAACGCGCAGTTTGGTTTCCTGGTTTCCGAATCCGGGTCTGGCTGCACCTGGGCAGAAAACAGCGGCGAGAACCGGTTGACTCCCTGGCGCAATGACCCGCTGACCGACATGCCCGGCGAAGCGCTGTATTTGCGCGACGAGGAAACCGGCGTGCTCTGGTCGCCGACTCCCATGCCGGTTGGCCCGCAGAGCGCGTGTTTGATCCGCCACGGGGCAGGTTATTCCATTTTCGAGAACCAGAGTCACGGGTTGCGCCAGCATTTGCGTCTGTTTGCCGCAATGGATGCGCCGGTAAAAATTGCACACTTGCGCGTGGAAAACTTGTGGACGCGTCCGCGGCGCATTACGGTCACTTACTACGCCGAATGGGTATTGGGCACCACCCGCGAGGCCACCCAGGCCTATATCATCCCCGATTTTGATCCCATACATCATGCCTTGCTGGCCGAAAACCACTACAGCATGGAGTTTGGCGAACGGGTGGCTTTCCTGGCGGCCAACAAAAGGCCGCATGGCCTGACTGCTGACCGCACGGAGTTCCTGGGGCGCATGGGCAGTATGCGCGCCCCGGCTGCGCTGAGGCGCATTGGGTTGGCCAGCAAAGTGTCCCCGGGGTTGGACCCCTGCGCTGCGATCCAGTTACATATTGACCTGGCCCCCGGTCAGGCGGAGGATGTCTTCTTCCTGATCGGCGAGGGTGCCAACCGCGAAGAAAGTCTGGCGCTGATTCGCGCATACCAGACCCCGGCGCAGGTCGAGGCTGCCTGGGAGGCTGTCAGGCGTCAGTGGGACGAAATCCTGGGTGTGATCACGGTCAAAACGCCCGACCCCGGCATGGATTTGCTGCTCAACCGTTGGGCGCTGTACCAGACGCTGGCCTGCCGCATTTGGGGGCGCACCGCGCTCTACCAATCCAGCGGGGCTTTCGGCTTCCGCGACCAGCTCCAGGATGTGCTGGCCCTGTTGCACGCCCGGCCAGACCAGGCGCGCGAACAGATCTTGAACGCCGCCCGCCACCAATTCGACGCGGGCGATGTGCTGCACTGGTGGAATCCGCCCTCCGGCAAGGGCGTGCGCACCCGTTTTTCAGACGACCTGCTCTGGCTGCCGTACGTGACTGCCGAGTATGTCCAGGTCACGGGCGATCTGTCCATCCTGGATGAACAAATCCCCTTCCTGAAAGGTTCCCCGCTTGTCGATCGCGAGGACGAACGTTATAACCTGTACGGGTCTGATTCTGAGTTGCATTCACTCTATGAACACTGCCGGCGCGCGCTCGAAAAGGGCACCACTGCTGGTATACACGGATTGCCCCTGATGGGTTCCGGCGACTGGAACGATGGCATGAACCTGGTGGGTATCCAGGGGCGTGGCGAGAGTATCTGGCTGGGCTGGTTCCTGCACAGCACCATGATGCGTTTTGCTGTGTTGCGCGCGCTGATGCGCGAGGACCCCGAACCGTACCGCTGGCAGGCTGCCGCCCTGGCCGAGGCGCTTGAAGCCCACGCCTGGGACGGCGACTGGTACCTGCGCGCCTACTATGACGACGGCTCGCGCCTGGGATCGAAAGTCAACCACGAATGCCAGATCGATTCCATTGCCCAGTCGTGGGCGGTTTTATCGGGCGCCGCCGACCCGCAGCGCGCGGTGCAGGCCATGGAGTCGGTCCATCAAATCCTGGTGAATAAGGCCGATCAAATGATTCTGCTCTTTACGCCGCCCTTCGACAAAACGGCGCGAGACCCCGGCTATATCAAGGGCTATACACCGGGCGTGCGCGAAAACGGTGGACAGTATACCCATGCCGCCACCTGGGCGGTCTGGGCTTTTGCCAAACTCGGTCAGGGAGGCCGCGCCGAGGCCTTGTTCCGGTTGTTGAACCCCATCTATCATGCGGATACGCCCGATAAGGTGGCGCATTACAAGGTGGAGCCGTACAGTATCGCTGCCGATGTCTACGGCGCGCCGCCGCACACCGGCGCCGGCGGCTGGACCTGGTACACCGGCTCTTCCGGCTGGATGTATCGCCTGGGCATCGAAGCTATCCTGGGCGTCTCGAAGATTGGAAATACGTTGAAGGTCGATCCCTGCATCCCCAAGATTTGGCCAAGCTTCAAAGCGACCTACCGTTTTGGCGCGGCCAGTTATCTGATCAGCGTTGACAACCAGGAGAGCGTCAACCGTGGCGTTGAGCAGGTTTTGCTGGATGGCAAACTCATGCCCGATTATCTGATCCCCCTGGTGGACGACGGCCAGGAGCACGAGGTGAATGTTATCATGGGGCCGGGGCTGGCGTCCCAGGAGTGACCTAAAAATTGCCGTCCCGAGAGTTCTCCTGAAATCTGTGTGATCTGCCGTAAACCATAGTCGAGATTAATCTCGACTACGGTTTACCATGTAGTCATGGGAAAAGCGCCGCGCTGATTTCCAAAGAACCCTCCCAAACCTTTGCCAACCCACAAAAATGGCTGTTATAATGGGGCACCACGCTGCCCAAATGGAGAGGTGCCAGAGTGGCCGAATGGGACGGTCTCGAAAACCGTTGTAGGCTTAGGTCTACCGTGGGTTCGAATCCCACCCTCTCCGCTAAAAGGCCCCGCAATTTGCGGGGTCTTTTTAGTATCCTTTGTATCATCTCAGTAATCAGTGGTTGAGTAGGCGGCGGTGCTCTCCCGCCCGTACACTGCGACGAATGCACATCGTCCCGGTATCCCTTCGACAGGCTCAGGGCAGGCCTTCCGGGAGTTCAGGTGTCGAAACCACCTTGTACAGTTTTGATTAAGCCCATATTCTGCACCCGTGAGCAGCGGATTTTGGGAATATTGGGTAAGCTTGGGGGATGGAAAAAGGACAACGATTTGAAACACAGAGGACGGATCATTTGGGCATTGTGGCCGAGATCAGCCGGGAAATCGAGCTGACCCAGGTCATCAATGAACAAATTGGCCCGGTAGGGCGTAAAGTGAGTTGTGGACAGGCGGTGCAGGTGATGGTTTTGAACGCGCTGGGCCTCAGCAGTCGGGCGCTGTATCGACCCCTTGCCGCTAGTGCAACCTGGATGACTATCAGTTCTAGAATCGGTCAACATGCTGTGCATCCCTATTAATATAGTGCAAGAACCGGGTGTTTGAAGAACATGTACTAAACTAAACGTTATCCAGTTGTTAACGTTCAAATGGATAAAGCCCAGTTATAATTTTCATGCTAAATATTAGTCGCTTTGCCGCCTAATATCAGCAAAAAACAAAATGCTTTTTTTACGGAGGCTTTCTATGGTCAATAAGGATTTGCTACGCCAATTTGTTGAACGTGCAATGGTCGACGAACAACTCCAAAAGAAATTATTCGATGATCCAAACGCGGTATTGACTGATTGGGGTTTCACCCAAGACGAGATCCGCGAAATAGAGAAGCTGTTAGATTCGGATGTTGCGCTCGAGGAATTGGATGAGCGTATTTCGAAATACTTATTTGGCGGTGCGGGGCTTGGTGGTTGATTATTTACAAAACGAATATAATGCACGCGGTCAAAAATTGCGCTTTTCCACTCGATGTAATGCCCGTAGGGTACAAAAAGCGCAATTTTTGAACGTGACGGGTATAAATACTTATTCATGCCGTTTTTGAAAATAACGGTGTCAAAGACTTTATTAACTTGCATCCTGTTTAGGAATGGGGTGTAACTATTCCTAATGCAGGATTCTGTTTTTGCTACCTACTTCAGGAAATGGTGGGCAAAATGCCTACTTGTGTTTACAACTCGCAGATCATCATAACCCCTTTAAGGAGAATATCATGTCCCAAGAAGCTGTTAAATCCATCGTCGTTCAAATGCTTAGCGATGAAGACTTCCGCGCAAAGTTGATCCAGGACCCAGAAGGAACCATCAAAGAAGGCGGCTTTGATGTGACCGAGCAGGAAATGGAAGGCTTTAAGGAACTCACCAACGAGGATATCACCAACCTCTCGCCAGAAGAACTCGAAGAGCGCCTTTCCAAGTCAACCACCTCCCTCACCATAGCTGGCAGCGTCAATATTACTTCCGACGCAGCCTAACAAAACACCCTTTGTGTTTGTAATAGCTTAACCCGTTCAATACCGGGCGTTTTGTCCACCATTTCCTTAAAAAATTTAGCCGGTATTTACCCGCCGCACATCTCTAGAAACCCTGCAAGGTCCTCTTTGGTTTATGTTCGTGCTTTCCAGGCAGAAAGAATTGAGTTGATGGGCAATTTTCCTGCCGAAGCGGGTTGTAACGGCAAGTAAATCTCGGTTGCTCAAATACAGCGAATTCTGTTTTGTCGCATGAGATGACCGATCAGTAGATTACGAAAGCGCAAACAAGGTTGACGTTGAAACACTTCGGAATATCCTGGAAACGCGAACGAAGCCTGTTCGATGTGGAATGGAGAATATTCCATCTTGAAGGAAGCCTGTTTGGTATGTAATAGAGAACATTCCACCATGAATAAAGCTTGTTCGACATGGAATAGAGAGTATTCCACCTCGAACGAATTCCGTCCGACACGGAATGGAGAGTATTCCTCATCGAACGAAACCCACCCGCGAGCGTATCATGGGCTTTGTAGCGGCAACTTCCCTGTGTTGACCGTACCTTTCCGATAGCCTGGAAAAAAGTTGTTACTGCGTTTTCGTGAACTAATGAAAATGATAGGCAATAGCTTGTGAGGCAAGAAATTCAGTATTTATTTTGATAAGTTGAGGTATGCCAAAATGGAAAAAATTTCCAGAATTCCGCCATTTCAAAAAACATTAAGTTTTTCGATTACATTACGTTGTAACTTGCGGTGTAGACATTGCGTGGTATCTGCCGAAAAAGAAGGCCTGGATATGTCGCTTGTCTCATTGCGAAATTGGCTGGAAGAGGCAACACGCTTTAAACATATTGAAACAGTATGTTTTACAGGCGGGGAGCCATTTCTCGTCTACGATGTTTTCAAAGAAGCGGTCAACATGGCTCACGACTTTGGGTTCAAGGTCACGGTAGTTACCAACGGGTATTGGGCAAAGAGCATGCCGTATGCTCTAAAGTTGTTAAAGGCCGTTAATCGTTTAAATCGCATGACAATCAGCTTTGATCAGTATCATATGGAATTTCTTCCTTTGGAAAGATTGAAAACAGCCATTCGAGCGGGTCAAGAGACTGGTATCAACACAAATATTCGTATTTCTTTTTTAAATGATGAAGAAAAAGCAATCGATGAAGCCGCCCATTTGCTTGCTGGCGTCTTGGAACGCGAAAAAATTACCTCACAAGCGATTATACGCGCCGGGCGCGCCACCAGCATGACAGACGGCTCGTTTTATAGTTTCGAACTGGATATACCGTGTGTTAATGCTGGTATGCCCGTCCTCCAACCGGATGGCACCTTACAAGCATGTTGCGGCCCTGCATACAATTTGCCTTACGATAACCCGTTGTGGTTAGGGAATGTTAACGAAACATCCCTGGCCCACGTTTTAGAAGAATCTCAGTACAATGCAGCGCTCCAGAGTATTCGATCTCAGGGCCCATATCATCTTTGGAAAATGGTCAGGGGAGATAACCCGGAAGACCTAAAGCGTTTTGACTCTACCAATCTCTGCAGTTTTTGCATGTCAATGATGTCTGATCCTGATTTTTTGAAAGACCTCAACCAATTTACCGCAGACCCTGCGCTACTGAAGAAAGTAGCCATTGAACGCTTCTTCCTGTTGCAGGAGCCTGAAATGCTGGTTGGTCTGAAGAACAGGAATATACCCGGCCCTGTTTTGGAACAAGGTTGTCATCAACCTCAGGTAAGTGTTGAGCTTTTGGAAAAGACGCTGTGAAACCCAATATTCTGCTCATCTACCCTCCGCAGGCCATTCCAGACCAACCTTATGCCAGCCTGCCAAGTCTGACCGGTTTCTTAAGAACAAATGGGTATGAGGTGGAACAACGGGACATTAATATCGAAGCGTACGATTATTTACTTTCTTCAGAGCGGTTACAACAATCTGTAACGGTTATTGAGAACCGGCTATCGGTACTATTACAGCAAGCAGGTTTATCAGAAGCAGAACAAAAGCAGGCCAGCGCTTTGCGGCGGGTACTCTTGGCGGTGCCATACGTAATCGAAAACATCGAGAGCGCCAAACAAACGATGCGCAATATTGAGCAGTTCTATCAACTGGAACGCTGTAATTGGGCGAATCGAATCATTGAGTTGGGACTGGCATTAATTTCTGCAGAATTTTATCCAACCATTTGGACGTTAAGCGATCTGCGCACAAGTTGCTTTTCTACCATGGCAAAATCGGGACCGAAAGCGGAGGATATTATTCGGTTTGCCCATAACGAGAAAGAAAATATATATCTTGCCTATCTTCGCGAGCAGACACTGCCAGGCATTCTGGAAACCAAGCCGCAATTGGTAGGCATATCCGTAACCTACCCTTCGCAAGTTCTTGCCGCTTTAACCATCGCCGATATGCTAAAAACTGCTGACCCGAAGATACACATTTGCATTGGCGGCGCGCGGGTGTGTTACGATCGTTTATGGACTCGCCCGGAAATCTTTTCTGTCGTGGATAGCGTTATCACCGGTGAAGGAGAACATGCCCTGTTAGGCCTGATCCAAAAACTGGAAGCGGGCGATGACGACTGGTCAAACATCCCCAACCTGATTTATTCGCGAGCAGGGCAGGTTTTACACAGCCAATCAACTCACATTGAAGATGTCAATGTGCTGCCTACGCCCGATTGGAACGGTTTGCCGCTGGAAAAGTATTTTTCACCCGAGTTGGTCCTGCTACTTCCCACAACGCGTGGTTGTTATTGGGGGAAGTGCGCTTTTTGCACTGTTTCCGAAGCGACCGCGCAGAAATATCGCTCTCGTCGGATCGAACTGGTGCTTGAAGACATGCGCACCCTTCACCAACAACACGGGGCGAAACACTTTTTTCTCTCAGCCGATGCCGAGCCGCCAAATCGCATGAAAGCCCTGGCTGACGGCATTCGCAGCCGGGGATATCCTTTCGTATGGCAGACCGAGACTCGTTTCTCGCCACCGCTTTCTTCAGAAGACTGCGCGCGAATGTATGCCGGCGGTTGCCGTTATTTAATCTTTGGCCTGGAATCAGCCAACCAACGGATTCTTGACCTGATGA
Organism: Anaerolineales bacterium; assembly: GCA_049792555.1. Lineage (GTDB taxonomy): Bacteria > Chloroflexota > Anaerolineae > Anaerolineales > Villigracilaceae > UBA5195. The sequence goes on along the minus strand of JBARBA010000541.1, from coordinate 936 downwards.
AAAAAGGGACGAAAGTAGCCACAAGTGATGCGGTCATTCGCAATTGCGCACAAGCTGAAATCGGTGTCAATTTGCAAACCATCATGGGGTTTCCGACTGAAGACAAGTCGGAGGCAAAAGACACGGCTGATTTTATGTTAAACCACGAGGCCTATATAAACACAATTTGCATTTCACAATTTGTGTTACAACCATCCTCGGCTGTGGATACAAACCCGTCAGCATATGGGATTACCCGGATCGATCGAGATGTGCAAGCAGACGCCGATATTATTTTGGGTTATAGCTACCAGGTGGAGCGCGGAATGCAGCAGGGTGATATTTTGCAGCAGGTTGGCTTTCATAGCAGCCGACTTGAAAAGTATTATCGTAACCCACCTACATTCATTTCGATCATTACAGATTTTCTTTATCTTGATCACTACGGCTCGCAAGGGCTTAAGGCGCTTAAACGCGGCAGTTATAGAAGCACCAAAGAAATCTTGGAAGTAAGGCCTTGGGTTAACGGCATTGTCCATGATTCTTTTAGCCCCAATGGCCCCGATTCGACCCAGGTTTTTGTCTTTAATACGATCAGCGGCGGATTTATCACCCTGGATACTCAGTCATTCGAGCTCCTGGCCTTGTGCGATGGACAACGCACAGGTCAGGAAATTGCGGACGAATTCGTAGCGAAATCTGATGACGACAACCCTAAAAACTTTATCATCAGTTATTCAAAGGCGCTTAGCGGATTGAAGAAGCTTTTGGATTTTGATATCTTACAGGGCTGACGCCCATACTTTGCCGGATAGGATCATAGTATTTTATGGAGTGGTATCAGTCTCGCCTGGGATCTGATTTGCGCGTGGTAGCCATTCGGCGTCCTGAATCGGAGTTGGTTGCGATCAAAATCTGCATTCGGGGGGGGAGCCGATATGACGATCAGCTATCAGG
>JBARBA010000540.1:0-1520 GCA_049792555.1 Anaerolineales bacterium | reverse complement strand
CCATTCTCCTGGCCGCCATTTTGCTCCAAAAAACCCGGAAATTGGTCTGAAATTGGCCTTGCAATTAATAAATAGTGGTGCTAGAATAGGCACAGTTTCGCTCGACCTGCCCCCCTCAGGCCGAGCGAAACTATTTAAGGGACTATTTTCCCAATGCGGGGAGTTGTCATTCTCAACCCAAAGCAGTATCATCTCAATAATCGGTGGTTGAGTAGGCGGCGGTGCTATCCCGCCGCCATATCGAAACCACCTTATAACAACAATTCCCCCAAAATTTTGAAATGATACCCAAAACACATACAATAGAGAGAATGCTGATTCCGATTTCAAGGAGTTGATATGACTGCCAGGAAAACCATCCCCCTCCTGCTGCTTTTAAGCCTGACGCTTTTTGCTTGCAATCTATTTGCCAATGTTCCCCCCGGCCTGGCTGCGACGGCGACGAGCGTTGTCACGCCCATGCCGAGCGACACGCCGCTTCTCCTGACTGCCACCCCGCAGCCTGAAACGTTGACGCCGACTTCGGCCCCCACCTCCACACCCACCGAGGCATGGACCTCCACCGAAACGCCAACGCCCGCACAAACCATGACTCCAACTCCTGAGTTAACCATGACGTCCATCCCAACCTACGTCAAGCTGCGCGGCGAAATCAACACCGAGCACGTCAGTTGCCGCTACGGCCCCGGCGCCCCGTATTTGTACAAATACGGGCTGGTGGGGGGCAGCAACCTGGAAGTCCTGGGCCGCGCCGAGGTTTGGCCCGGCCCCGGCGCATGGATCGAGGTGCAGGCCATCGGCGGGGATAATCCGTGTTGGATGAATGCCAAATATATGAACATCAAAGGAGACGTGAATAACGTCCCGCCGATCGACCCCGAAGATGTCATCCTGCCCCAATCGCCCTATTACGGCCCGGTGACGGACGTGAACGCCGTCCGTAACGGCAGCCAGGTCACAATCTCGTGGACCGGGATCACGCTGAAAGCGGGCGACGATTCGCTGCAATTCCCCTACCTTGTCGAAGCCTGGGTCTGCAACGCCGGACAGCTTGTTTTTACGCCGACCGGCACATATGCGCTCCAGGTCAGCCTGACCGACGAAGCGGGTTGCGCCGCGCCCTCACATGGGCGCGTATACGCCGTCGAAAAACACGGATACACCAACTGGGTCAAAATCTCCTGGCCGCAGCCGTAACGATGAAGATGAACACGTTTCCCGCTACTTTCCGCTTCGGTAATTTCGCCGCGCCGGTTGGCGGCAAATTCCTGCGAATCAAGCTTACTGCCCAGAAGCGCAGTCGGGCGCGGGACCGGATGCGCGCAGGAAGCTATCTTTTTCGGCGTGGACGATGACCACCCAGGCCTGGACGAAGCGCCGGTTGTTGGCATCGGCGTCGCGCAGGCAGCCGAAGACGCGCACGTCGGCGGCGTGCGGGAAGATGGCCGGGGACTGCGCCAGGGGCAGCACCACGTCGCCGGGGAAGGGGCCGACGACGTAAAAGCCGAGACGGCTGTAAT
>JBARBA010000539.1:0-8998 GCA_049792555.1 Anaerolineales bacterium | reverse complement strand
AGCGATACAAAGAAAAAGCGATAAGGCCCTACGATCAGGATGGTTGGCATGATGATTTCCTGTAAAAATTATAGCACCTTCTCCAAGAAAAGCGTTGCGGATGGCTTATACAAAGACCTCGGAGTTCTGTGAGAACTCCGAGGTCTTGTTTTGCATGGCGTCACATGGGGCGCAGGGCAGCCCGAAATCATACCTTCGTTGCCTCCAAATCATCCCTTTGCTCGATAGCCGCCGCCCGCCCGGTCATCTACAATCAATCCATTCCACCGGTGACCTGTGTCACTTCTTGTCGTTAGCGCCTATCCCCAGAAGGAGAAAAAATGTCCAAGTCAGAGAAGAAAGCTGCCCCTGCCGCCATCCCCACCCCGGCCATTTACCAGAACCCCTTTATGGCCCCCAATGATTTCAGCGAAATCCACATGAATTCATACCAGACCGATACCTGCTCGGTACCCGGGCCGGCGACGGCCACGGCTACGTTGCTGCAACAAGGAGCGATCACGCCGCCTCTCCAGATTGCCGGCAGTATTGCCTTCAATACCGCTGGACAGATCATCACCATCCGCGTCGGCCCGGCCGTCACAAAAGACGGCGTCGAGAGCGCCCAGACGCTTTTGCTGGTGGACGCCGATACGCTCAAGGTGCTGGCAGAACTGTCCCTGCCTCCGCGCCCCGTCTCCACCAGCGGCGTGAGTTTTTCAGGGGGAGGCTATTTCTACCTCAATCATAACAACCAGGTCGTGTGCGTGACCGCCACCCAGCAAATCCGCATTTACAGCGTGACGCAGAACGGTTCGACCTGGCAGTTCGTCCAGGCCAAAGCCTATGACCTTTCCGCGACGATCAACAACCAGGACGATATTCTTAATTCCGTCATACCCGATTCTGCGGGCAACCTGTGGTTCATCACCCACCTGGGCGTTGTCGGGTACGTCAAGGCAGATGGAAGCGTGATCGCACAAAGCCTGAGGACGGAATGGCCCAAAACGACGATTACCAAGTCGTTCGCAAGCGACGGGAGCGGGCGCGTGTTGGTCGTCACCGACGAGGCGCTGTTTTGCTTTACTGCCGCAACCGGCGCAGGGACGACGCCGCAGATGCTTTGGCGCAGCCTTTATGACGTGGGCACACGCACCAAGCTTGGGCAAAACCAACGCGGCTGCGGCACAACCCCCACCTGTTTCGACGACTTCGATGGCAACCAGTTTGTGGCGATTGCCAACAACGCCAACCGGCTCATGGAAGTTTGCGTATACAACCGCCAAAACGGCGCGCTGGTGGCCAAACAGGAGGTATTTGGCGAGTTCCCCTACATCAGCAGTTGCGAAAACTCCCTGATCGCCGTGAATCACTCGATCCTTATCGAAAACAACTACAACAACGTCAGCGAGCAGAGCACTCTGGGCACGCTTTCCACCGTGCCGGGCATCAACCGCGTGGATTTCGACCCGGCGACAGGCCAATCGAAAGTGGTTTGGGCCAATAACGACGTTTCCGTCCCTTCGGTGGTCTCCCAGCTTTCAACGGGGGACGGTTGTCTTTATACCTATGCCAAAAGTTCCGACGGTTGGTACTGGGCGGCCCTGGATTTTGCAACGGGGAAAATTTACGCCCGCTCTGAAATTGTGCCCTGGTCGCAGGAGGGCAGCGGCGCGCTGGCGAACAACTTCTACTCAGGGCTGACGGTTGGACCAAAGGGCAGCGTCTACGTTGGGGTTTTGGGCGGCATTGTGGCGTGGCGACCCAACCTTGGTGCCGGGAACTGATCCATTTCACCTGCTCCGGTTATAAAGAAGACCTCGGAGTTCTGGAAGAACTCCGAGGTCTTTGTTTGCTAATGCCTACTTTGCGTACCTGGCCTTCTTTTCGGCCACTTGTGGCAGCGCTTGTTTGACGGCCTGCGGACGGGCGGCGAGCCATTTTTTGAGCGATGCGGCGCTTTCGCGCGCGGGCCGTCCGACCAGGATGCCCGCCACGCTCAAGTCTTCGTCCAGGTCGGGCCAATGGATGTAACGGTCTTCGCCGATGATCTCAAAGTTGGCGCGCTCCTGCGGCGTGGCGTGCATCAGGCGCGGATACCAGGCCAAAGGCGTGATGATCGTGCGCCCGTCGGCCAGTTTAACGACCAAAATTTGCTCTTCAACGCGCACGTCTTGCGCGCGCGCTTCCTGTATTTCAAGCTCCAAAGTGTTCATGCCAGCGCTCCGGTCAAAAATTGAGGTCTCTTGTCTTGTTGTCAAAACGTATCCAGCGGCTGCCGGCCCTCAAAACCGGCGTCGATCTCGTGCCAGTAGCCGATGCGCTGTTCGCCGTGCTGCCAGCATAGATAGACTTCGTGGTTGTCCCGCAGCGCTGGGAAATCGAGCAGGCCGGTGTTGATGTCTTTCAAGATCGCGCCGGTATCCAGGATTTGGTGGACGAGTTTATCCAGCCGGTCGAAGTTGTGCGCCATGCGGCTGGCGGCGCGGCTGCCGCCGTTGCCCAGGGCTTTCTGGATCACCGGCCAGACGTCGGCCTGGGTGCTGAGGATTTCCAGGCGGATGAATTGCACCTCGTCCATGATCGGGCGGATGATGGTCAGGGCGGCATTGGCTTGTTCGAGGCTGAAATAACGTGGCGGCATGGGGTTCTCCTATTCGATGCTCGTTTTGCTCTGTCAAAAAATATCACGGATTCTGCGGATTGAGCTGATCTTACCCTTCGGGCACGATGTCGCGGATAAAACTAAAAAGAATCCGCGCCGATCCGCATAATCTGAACTGATCCGCGTTCTCTTTAAGGCATAAGCAGCAAAAGTCTGTTAATCTGCAATGGCCGGGGCGGGCTGGGGGGCGCGGCGCGCGCGGAAGCCTTCGAGCGTAAAGATGATCAGCGCCACCCATACCAGCCCAAAACCGACAAGGTGCGCCGGGGGGAAGGCTTCATTATAAACAAATACGCCCAACAGGAATTGCATGGTGGGGGTGATGTATTGCAGGATGCCGATGGTCGAAAGCGGGATGCGTTGCGTGGCCGACGAAAACATCAGCAGTGGGACGGTTGTCACCAGCCCCGCGCCGACCAGCAGCAGGTTGGAGAGCAGGTCGACGTGCAGGAAAGCGCCATGCCCCTGGCTTTCCATGTAAAGCAAATAGGCCAGGGCCGGCAGGAAGGCGATGCCGGTCTCCAGCGTCAGCCCGCGCAGCGCGTTGAGCGGAGCCTGCTTCTTGACCAGTCCATACAGCCCAAAGGAAAGCGCCAGGGTGACGGCGATCCAGGGGAAAGCGCCGTAGGCGAACGAGACGACGACCACGCCCAGCGCGGCCAGTCCCACCGGCAGCCACTGCCACGGGCGCAGGCGTTCACCCAGGAAGACCACGCCCAGCAGCACGCTCAAAAGCGGGTTGATGAAATATCCCAGGCTGGCTTCGACGATGAACCCGCTATTGACCGCCCAGACGTAGACCAGCCAGTTGATCGTGACCAGCACGGCGGCCACGGCGTAAATGCGCAGCGCGCGCGGCTGGAAGGCTTCGGCGCGGAAGGCCGTCCATTGGCGGGTGAGCAGGATGACGATGAAGAGCAGGATGAACGACCAGCCGATGCGATGGCCGATCAGTTGCAGGGGTGGGACGATTTGCAGCAGCTTCCAATAGATGGGGAACAAGCCCCAGATGCCGTAGGCGGCGATGGTGTACCAGATGCCTTTGTTCATAAAATCTCCTGAATGGGGCAAGTATAATGCCGTTTATCCATATAAAAACAAAGGCGCTCCGTGAATTTCCGCGATTCGCAACCCGTAGGGCGGGATTAATCCCGCCCTACGGGTTGGCCCACAGATATGGGATGTAGAACCAAAACAAAAGGTGACAGCCATCTTCGAGAAGCGCCCTGTAAGGGCAAGACGACTGTCACCTTGTATTATGCTACGGCGCTACGCACCTACGGGATGATATGCCTACGGCACTGTGTACGTAATCACCAACTGCGGACGATCTGCCGCCGTCGTCATATTGCCGCTGTAGAGACTGAGATAGTTGGCAAGCGTGTTGTTATTGTCGTCCAGCTTGAAGCGCAGGCGGATTTGCGTCAGGCCGGAGCCGGTCGCCAGTTTGTTGACGAAGGCTTTCCCGGCCGTCAGGTCGATGCTGTACCAGTTGCCGACCGGGGCGGTCAGGAAGGGGCCGTATGTTGCGTTGGCAGCCGTCTGGAAATCGGTGATTTGCAGCACGGATGTGCCGAAAGTTCCGTTCTTGATATCGACCATGAAGCCCTGGAAGGTGGTTACCGGGTTGCCGCCGCCGACGATGGCCTGCTTCATCACCTTGAGCGTGACTTTGGTGATGACCGCCGTATCCGGCAAGCCGCCGGTGCTGAAGGACAGGATGCCGCGATATTGTTTTTTCGTTGCGTCGTCGCCCAGGTAGATGGTGGTCGCGCTGCTGTTCATGGAGCCGCCCACGCTGCTGTTTTCAGCCGATTCGAGCACCCAGCCGTCTTGCACAGCGACGGATGTGAAAGTCTGCGTGGCAGTCTGTGTGGGCGTGCGAGTGGGCGTAGAGGTTGTGGTCGGCGTGGGAGTGGACGTAAAGATTGCGGTCGGCGTCGGGGTGGGCGTGGAGGTGGAAATCGAGGCGGCCAAAAAGCCCGGCTGGTGGCGGTAGTTGGCGCTGCTAAGGTCCGTCGCGCCGTCAGGCAGTCCCGCTTCGCCGACGACGGCCTGCATCTGGTAATGCGTGGACGCCAGGGTGTTGCCGGAGGCAAAGACGCCGTTGATGAAGGTAGTGCCGCTGGCGGCCAGCGACCGGGCCGAGGCCGAGCCGCCGACCACGAACAGGGCGGCCAGCAGGATCGCCAGGATGGTGAAGATTTTCAAGGTTTTCATTGTGGTACTCCTTTTTTCTGGGCATAGCGCCAACAAACGATCAGGCCGCCCGCCATCGCCAGGATCACGGCGACGTCCCAGGCGGAGAACAGCCCAACTACCGGGTCGGCGGGCTTGCCGCCGGAGCGTTCCAGCGCCGCCAGGCGCGTATTTAGCGCGGCAATCTGCTGTTGCTGTGACGCAATCTGGCTATCCTGCTTCTTCACCAGTTGGTCAAGGCTTTGAATGGCGGCCAATGCCACGCCGCTGGCGTCCACGGTGCTGATGTGCTTGTCATCTTCGCCCAGATTGAAGGCGGCGTAGAAATCCTGCGCCACCGGCCCGATGTGCTTGATGCTGCTGTTTTCGGCCTTGTAGTTCCATTCTGAAATCGGCAGGCCGGCAATCTTCTCCAGCAGCGACTTGCCGTCGATGGATGTGAAATTCTCCTTGAGATTACGGTCGGAGACATTCGTCCACACGCCGCCGCTGGAGACGTATGCGCCGCTGCCCATCTCAAGCGGGTTGGAGGGAGTCGTCGTTCCAATGCCGATGTTGCCGTTCGCGGCGATGGTCAGGGGAATAACCGCCGGGCCTGCCCAGGAACTACCGGCGCCCTGTATGAAGTAGAAAGGCTTATTGAGCACCTGCGTAAAGATCATGGCCTCTCCATCCGAGCGAAACTCGTCAGCCCTGTCCAGCGGCAGGGTAGCTCCACCCAGGCCGCTGGAGAGAATCCCGGCATACCCATCGCCGTAGCTATCCAAACTGAGCCAGTTGTTCATATTCCCCCCGTTACGGTTCGTATTCCCTATCGAGAATCCTACATCGCTTGTAGTGATAGTACCGCCATCATCGTTCCACAATCGCAACAATCCGCCCTGTCCCCCGATTTGGACTTTTGCCTGTGCATTTGTTGCTCCAATGAGGACATTGCCACTACCATCCACGATGACTGCGTTCGCCGGGGAACCGCCGGGGCCTGAAAGGCCGCTGGCGCGTTCGGCCAGGTTGGCGTGCTGGGCCTGGAAGGCGAAGGGCGCGCTGCCCAACTGCACGCGCGGCGTCATCTCGGGGTCGGTGCCCACGTCGATGCCCAGCCACAGGCTGCTGTTGCCGTTCATTACACTCTGCGGAATGGGCGTCAGGCTGCCCAGCAGCACATTGAATAACCCATTGGTAACCTGCACGCTGTTGACGCCGTTCCAGTTCTCTGTCCACAGGGCCGAACCGCCGCTGGCGACATTGTAGAGATTGAAGGCTATGGTGTACACGCCGGTCAGCGGCGCGCCGGAGGCGTCCGCCAGGCGTCCCTGGTAGGCGATTGTGCCGGTCGAAGTCCCGGACTGGGCAGCCATGCGCTGCGGCGCGGCCAGCACGCCCGACGTGGTCGCGGCGATCAGGCAAAGCGCCACCAGCAAGGTGAACAACAGGTTGCCGCGTGAGGGCAGCCAGTCGCGCAGGCGCAAAGCGTCGCGCAGGGATGGAAATTTGGTGTTCATATTTTTTCTCCTTGAATAAGTAGAAACCTGTCAGGTCTTCAAGACCTGACAGGTTTTGAACGAAATCGATAAACGATTAAGGCAAGCAGCAACAGGCCGCCCGCCAGCGTCAGGATCACGACGAGGTTCCACCCGTCTGTTTGGCCTGCGGGCGCGCCGCCGGAGCGTTCCAGCGCCGTCAGGCGCGCGTCCAACGCGGCAATTTGCTGCTGTTGGGTGGCGTTTTGCTGTTGCTGTGCGGAAATTTGTTGCTGCTGGCTGGTAATCGTGGTTTGCTGTTCCTTGGTGGCTTCCACCAGTACGGCTACCAAGCGCGAATAATCCACCCCGCGCGCGTCCTGCCCGTTGGCTTCGTAAGTTACAATTTGCGGCAGCACCTTGCCGACTTCTTCGGCGATCAGCCCCAGGTCGTGTTTGCCGTTGCCTTTCCAGTCGAAGGTCACGCCGCGCAACTGCTGCACGATGGACAGCGCATCCCCGATCGGCGCGATGTTCTCCTTCCAGCGTTTGGAGCTATAGACGGAGTAGCCGTCTGCCAGGACGTTGCCGCCGCCTTGGGCGATGGTCAGGATGTTGGGCGGATTCGTTGTTCCAATGCCGACGTTGCCGTTCGCGTCAATGGTCATTCTCTTTATCTCGGCAAAGTCTGGATAATGTCCATGAGTCCAAAATGTCAAATCGCCTGTATAGGGTAAACCACCAAGGTCTTCAGAAGCTTCAATATAAGTTGAACCATCAGGCGCATACCCAAACTGGATGCTGGCCCAACTGCTATTCAGCACTTTATCCAATATCAAATTGCCATGCGCCACAACGCTGCCATCAGTAGTTATACCTGTACCCGGTGGAATATTCGGAAGGCAGCAAGGATTCCACCAAACACCTCCTACAGAAAGCGGCGTCACGGGACTCGTTGTCCCACCAATGCCGACGTAGCCGCCCTTATCCACATACACCGCATTCACCGAGCTGCCATCAGGCGCGGACAAACCATAGGCGCGTTCAGCCATTGTGGCATGGTTTGCTTGAAACGCATATGGCGCGCTGCCCAACTGCACGCGCGGCGTCATCTCGGCGTCGCTGCCCACGTCGATGCCCAGCCACAGGCTGTTGTTCCCATTTATCAAATCTTGTGGAATGGGGGTCAAGCTGCCCAGCATCACGTTGAACAAGCCATTGGCGACCTGCACGCTGTTGACGCCGGTCCAGTATTCTTCCCACAAGGGTGAGCCGCCGCTGGCGACGTTGTACAGGCGAAAGACGACGGTGTAAGCGCCGTTGAGCGCCCCACCGGATGTGTCCGTCAGCCGTCCCTGGTAGGGGATCGTGCCGGTGGAAGTGGCAGCCAGGGCAGGCGCGCTTTGCGGCGCGGCCCAGGCATGAGATGTGCCGATCAGGCAGCATACGACCAGCAAAGTGAACAGAATGTTGCCGCGCGAGGGCAGCCAGGAACGCCAGGACGGAATACGAAGGTGCGATAGTTGAACTTCCAGAATTCTTTTGATCTTCATGAGATTAAACTCCTTCGCCTTGCAGGTAAATGAACTACAGGATCGTTTGCTCTGGCGCTGTCAGGTAAGCGTCAGTATTTAATAATGTAATTGACGACGACGAACGGCGGCACGTTGCTGTCGGCGCTTGATGCAACGGTTTGTCCACCGCCTGGCGACGTTAGTGCGGCATAATTTTGCCCGGTGCCACCCGACCAACTCTGTACACCGCCATACACAGCTATTGCCGATACGAATTGATCTGGTCCTTGAAATCCCTCACTCCATTTAAAATGCTCATCTGTGCCTTGAGGGTTCCACATCACGAATAGTGTGCTGTTGCTGTGCGAGAACGGCAGGTAGTGGGCATGGTCGGCTATTGTAACTGTGTGGGAATGGGTTTCAGCGCCGCCGGTAGCGCCGAGCGTTTGAAAGGTTCCGCTGGCTGTCTTGCCGAAGGTGGCTCGCCCACGCAGGTCCGGCAGATTAAAGGTCGCGCTGCCATCTCCATTGCCAAAGGTGGTCCCGACGGCTGTGAAAAGGTCTGGATAAGCGGCTCTTGAGACGGCGGAGCCATCGGCCAACAACCACCCCTGCGGGGCCGTTGCGCCAGCGTACATCACAATGGTCCCGACAGGCGCCACGTAGCCGGTTACATCCTTGAGCCGCCCGTTGATCGAGTCGAGCTTGGTCAAAGTGACGCTCCCATCGGCCAACTTGGCCGTTGTGATACTCCCATCCGGCACGGTCTGCGCTAAAATCGCATAGGGAACGCTGCCCAACTGCACACGCGGCGTCATTTCGGCGTCGGTGCCCACGTCAACGCCCAGCCACAGGCTGCTGTTGCCGATAAACAAACTCTGCGGAATGGGCGTTATGCTGCCCAGCATGACGCTGAATAACCCGTTGGTGACTTGCACGTTGTTTGCGCCGATCCAAATCTCTTCCCACAAGGGCGAGCCGCCGCTGGCGACGTTATACAGGCGGAAGGTGAGGATGTACGTGCCAGTCAACGGCGCGCCGGAAGCGTCCGCCAGCCGTCCCTGGTAGGCAATCGCGCCGGTGGAGGTGGCCGCCTGGGCGGCCCTGCCTTGCGGCGCAGCCAGGACTCCCGACGTGGTGGCGACGATCAGGCAAAACGCCACCAGCAAGGTGAACAGCAG
>JBARBA010000538.1:0-10474 GCA_049792555.1 Anaerolineales bacterium | reverse complement strand
GTGAAATGGGCCTGCATCAACGTTTCGACGTCTTTTTGGATTTCGGGCGCAGGCCGCGCCCTGGAGGCTTCGCCGTAGCCGCTGCGCTGGAAATGCCGCAGGTATTTGAGCGTCTCGACCGAAATGTTCCACAGCCCCGGCAGCCCCATCCCGCAGCGCGGACAGATAACGCCGCCCGCCGAGGGGGAAAAGAACTGGTCTTCAGCCTGGATTTCGCGTCCGCAGTTGGCGCACTCGAAGAGCCGCGGGCGGAACCCCAGGTAATCGAGCAGGCGCATCTCATAGTAACGGACGCACAACCAGGGTTCGGCTACTTTACAGAGACGCTCCAGGCTGTCGGTCAGCAGGTGGAAGATGGACGGGTTGCCGCCCTCCTCGTCGTAGGTGAAACGGTCAAGCAGTTCGAGCATGTAGGCGGCGTAACCGGTGCGTTGCAGGTCTTCGCGCAGGGGCAGGTAGGCATCCAGCGTTTCGACTTGCGTCACGATCGGGATGTCGCGCCCTTTGGCGAGTTGCAGGGTGATGCGCGTAAACGGCTCCACGTGCCCGGCCTTGCGCGAACGGATTTTGCGCGCGCCCTTGACGATGGCGCGCAGTTTGCCCCGCTCGCGGGTGTAGAGCGTCAACATGCGGTCGGCTTCGCCCCAGTTGGCGTGGCGCAGCACGACGGCCTCGGCGCGGAAGGAACGTTGCTCAGTCATCAGACTCTTTCGATCAGCATGGCCGCCCCGGCCACGCTGACCATGCCCCAATGCGCGCCTCGCTCGTCCAACTCATTCACCAATTGCGCCGCCAGCAGCGCGCCGCAAGGCCCGTCCAAGGTAATTTCCACATCTTCATAGGTGAGCTTGGCCTTCCTGAGCGCCGCGTCCGCCCCGGTCAGGGAAAAGGCCTCGATGCGGGCCAGCGGCGTCAGGTTGTAGATGCCCACCGCAGCCGGCGAAGCCAGCAGCAGCGCTGCGGACTGTCCGTCCTGCGCCCCGCCCACCAGCACCAGGTCGGTATCCTCGCCCAGAATGGACCGGGCTGCGAAGAACAACGCCCGCAGGCTGGAAGAGACCGTCACCAGCGGGCACTGGATGGCCGTTTCGCGGGCAAGCTCATCCGCGCCGATCAATTCTCGGCTATCTGCGCCGAAGATGAAATCTTGCAGGCGGGCCGGGTTCACCCCGGATTCTTTGAGCGCCTGGCGCAAGGCTTCGGCAGGGTCGGCGGTGCGGCAGGCGGAGATGATGAAAACGTCAGAAAGCGATGGCATGATGGTTCCTTTGAGAAATGCTCTATATTTTTGGTCGTAATTGTAATCGCAGTCGGGGCATTTCCGAGAATATCTGTTCTTCGTCCCAGAATGATACAATAGCAGCATGAAATCAATTTCGCCACAATTACGAATGAATTTTGCCAATAGTTCGTTTGACAGGTATCTTTTCAAAATTTGGGTGGAATTGTTGTTACAGGTGGTTTCGATACGGCAGCGGGACAGCGCCGCTGCCTACTCAACCACCAAATATTGAGAAGTTACTTTGACAGTCTATAAAAAAATTGTGGCGCAATACCCAAGACGGCGAAAAACCGATCAGCGAAACCCAGATTGGCGACTACTTCCTGGCCTGGAATGCCGAGACCGGCGAAATCAGCTTCTATACCCTTCAACAAGCTCATTAAGGGGATTCAAACATTCTCGCCGCTAAACATTCGCCACCGATTTCAATTTCAGTCTTCTACAATATCTGGTTTGGCCTTGTGCTTTCTCGTTACTTGACCTGCGGTCATCCTATATCCATCCTATAAGACACCAACCCCCACCCATTCCTGTTGGGTGGGACAAAACAGCTACAAAATTGGCGAAAAGGCGCCGAAACCACCGATCATTGAAAAAAACGCGGGAAATGCTCGCTATGGGGCGCTTACAACAACAGTATAATGGCTCATCAACGCAGGAAACCGCAAAACCAACCACCACAAGGGAGCTGCCATGAAACGACCTTACCTTTCTCTGTTCACCGGCGCGCTGCTGTGCCTCTTCTTCGCAGCCTGCGCGCCCGGCCCGGATACCCAGGCCACCGCCACCGCGGCTGCCGCTGCCGCTGCCGAAGCGCAGCAACAGGCGGTTGGCACCCTCTCCGCCTCGATCTTGAGCACCACCGTTGCCCGGTCCGCCACGCAAACGGCGCTGGCCGCGCCGACGGTCACGCCAACGGTCACGCTCACCAGCACACCGACGCCCACCCCCACAGTCACGCCCGGGCCGCTGGTCATCGACGACGATTTCAGCAGCATGAATCCGCGCTGGCTAGGCTGCGACATCTGCGCCGTCAAAGACGGCGCGCTCATCGTCGGGCCGTACCCGGCTTCGAACAGCGCCAAAGGCTACATCACGCTCTGCAAAGATTGCGGCGTGGTGCATGAATACAAAATGTCGGTCGACGCCACCTATGCTGACGGCCCATCCGACCGCGGCTTCGGCTTCGTCCTGCGCGAAAATAACGGCAGCTTCATCGACCTGGAGATCAGCACCTGGCAGGTCTACGGCGTCTGGCATTACGACGTCAATGGCGGCGACGCCGGCATCGCCTGGCGCAACCTGCTCCCGGGTGGTTTTACACTCAGCACCTATTTATACCCATCCCAACTCACGAACCACGTCGAAGTGGAAGTCAAAGCCAGCCAGAGCAGCGCCAATAAAGACCTGGTCAAGATCAGCTTCAACGGCATACTCGTCAATACCGTCGAAATCCCCAGCGGCCGCGGCCGCGTGGGCCTGACAGTCGGCCTGCATTCGATCAGCGCCGCCTTCGACAACTTCCATTTCGAGGCCATGCCGTAGTTTGGCAAATAGACCTCCGAGATTCTTGCCCCGCAAGGGATTAAAATCTCGGAGGTCTTCCGCGCTTCCGCGCTGTTTTCGTTTGCAGATTTACCCAAAGCGCAGTATCATAGTCCCGTGTTTTCCGCCAACCCAGCCCTCAACCGCCTTCGAACGATCCTCGTTGCGATCACCCTTGCCACCCTGCCGTGCTATTGTTTGGGTTGGGTCGCGCTCCAGTTACCAACTCCCGGATCACGGACCCCGACGCCCACTGCCACCGAAACGGCTCCCGCCACGCTGACCCTGATTATCCCCACCATCGGCCCGTCCTCCACCCCCAACCTGCTGACCGTTACCGTGACGTTTAGCCCCACTGCATCGCCATCGTCCTCAACCACCGCAACCGCCACACTGCATCTATCGGCCACGCCGCACCCATCGGCCACACCCTTCCGGCCATTAACCCTGACCCATACGCCCACCGTCACGCCGATTACACCCACCCTGGCTTTTACCCCGTCCATCACGGCGCATCCAACGCTGACCCTTGCGCCGCCCACCAATACGCCCAACCCACCCACCTCGACGGCTGCGCCTACGATCACGCCCCCCGCGCTGACCGAAACCGAAACGCCCGCCGTCGCCGTCATTGCCACCGTCACACCCACTCCCTAAAACCATGCCTGAATTTACCCCCTTCCTGAAATCCCTGCTCGCCGCCCCCGGCTTGTCAGGCTATGAAACGCCCGTTGCCAGGTTGATCGAGGCCGAATGGCGTCCGCTGGTGGACGAGATCAGCCGCAGCCGACTTGGCTCCTTGCAGGCCCTCAAAAAAGGCCGCGACGGGCAGGGCGACCGTCCATCCATCATGATCGCCACCCACATGGACGCCATTGGCCTGATGGTCACCCAAATTGTGGACGGCCTGCTGCGCATCACCGAAATCGGCGGCATCGACGCGCGCGTCCTGCCCGGCGCGCCGGTTATGGTATATGGCACGGCTGCCGGCCAAACAGAAGAACTCTTCGGCGTCATCGTCCAGCCCCCGGCGCGCGCGCTGCCTGCCAGCCTGGGCGACGGCCCAATCGGCCTGGACTACCTGCTTGTGGATATCGGCCTGACGCACAAGCAGGCGCTGCAAAAAGTGCAGGTCGGCGACCTGGTCTCGTTTGCCGCCGGGCCGGTGGAACTGGCCGGCGACGTAATTTCGGGCCACTCGCTGGATAACCGCGTATCGGTGGCGGCGCTGACCGTGACCCTGCAGGAACTCCAGGACAAATTCCACGCCTGGGACGTTTGGGCGGTGGCCACCGCGCAGGAAGAAGAAACCCTGGGCGGGGCCTCCACCTCAGCCTTTGGGCTGCATCCCGACCTGGCCATCGCCATCGACGTCACCTTCGCCAAAGGCCCCGGCGCCAACGACTGGCAAACCTTCCCGCTCGGCAAAGGCCCCACGCTGGCTTTCGGCCCCAATATCCATCCCTTTTTGCACAAAAAGCTCAAAGACCTGGCCGACCGCCTGGAAATCCCCTACGCTGTGGAAGTGCTGCCGCGTCACTCCGGCACCGATACGTATGCCATGCAGGTCGCTGCCGAAGGCATCCCCACGGCAGTAATCGGCATCCCGCTGCGCTACATGCACACCCCAGTCGAAGTGGTGGCCTACAAAGACATCCAGCGCGCCGGGCGGCTGACAGCCGAATTCATCGCCGCGCTCGAACCGGACTTCATCGAGAAGATCACCTGGGATGAGAATCCCTAAATCGTAATGCGTAACCAGAAACGCCCCTTACGCAATACGAATTACGCAATACGCATTGTAAAAACCATGCCAACCATCACAAACACGCAACTTAAGCTATTGGAAAAACTCTGCAACGCCATCGCCGTTTCGGGGGACGAGGGCGAAGTGCGCCAGATCGTGCTCGAAGAAGTGAAGCCTTACGCCGACGAAGTCAAAATCGACGCACTCGGCAGCGTGCTGGTGACAAAAGCCGGTACGAAGCGCAGTCGCAGCGAAAAGCGCCTGCGCGTCATGCTGGATGCCCACATGGACGAAGTCGGTTTCATGCTGGTGGCCGACGAAAACGATGGCATCTTTCGTTTTGAGCTGGTCGGCGGGCTGGACGTGAGACAACTCGTCGGGAAGCCGGTGCTCGTGGGCCAGGGCAAAATTCCCGGGGTGATTGGGGCGCGCCCCATCCACCTGACCACGCCCGAGGAACGTCAGAAAAAAATCCCGCTCGACCAGTTGCGCATCGACATCGGCCCCGGCGGCAAGTCCAAGGTGGGCGAACGGGCCGGGTTTGCGACCACGTTCCGGCGCGTCGGGCAATCCATTTTTTCGAAAGCGATCGACAACCGCATCGGCTGCGCCATTTTGATCGAACTGATCAAGAACGCCCCACCCAACATCGACCTGTGCCTGTCCTTTTCGGTGCAGGAGGAAATCGGCCTGCGCGGCGCAAAAGTAGCGGCGCACGCCTTCCACCCTGACCTGGCAATTGTGGTTGATTCGACGCCCGCCAACGACCTGCCGATGTACAACGGCAGCGAGAACATTTCCTATAACACCAAGCTGGGACTTGGCCCGGCCATTTACACCGTCGACGTCGGCACCCTCTCCGACCCGCGCCTGGTGCGCCTGCTGACGGAGACCGGCGACGCCGAGGGCATCCCCTACCAGTTCCGTCAGCCCGGCGGCGGCGGCACGGACGCCGCCGCGATCCACAAGTCGCTGACCGGCATCCCGTCCGTGTCGGTTTCGGTGCCTGGTCGTTACGCGCATACTTCCACGCTGGTCTGCCGCGTGGACGACTGGAAGAACACGCTGGCGCTGCTCCAGGCCGCGCTGGGACGCATTACGCCAGATCTGCTGGCGGGAAAACGGTAACGGTTGCCGATGAATGGATTGATTGCGCTCGTCGGTTCCGGCGAATATTTACCAGCGATGGATGACGTTGATCGCTACCTGCTGGCCCACTGCGGCGCAGACGGGCGCGCGCCGCGCGTCGTTTGCCTGCCAACGGCTGCCGGGCTGGAAGGCGAAGAATCGTGGGGCAGGTGGAACCGTATGGGCGAAGAGCATTTCCGTATGCTCGGCGCACAGGTCAGCGCGCTGCCAATCATCGACCGGGATTCGGCAGACGATGCGCAACATGCCGCTTTAATTGAAAATGCCGACCTGGTTTATTTCTCCGGCGGCAACCCGATGCACCTGTACCAGACGATGAACGGGAGCAAAGCCTGGGCCGCCGCCGAAAAAGCCTGGGCGCGCGGCGCGGTGTACGCCGGTTGCTCTGCCGGGGCCATGATCCTGGCCGAAAATATCCCCAACTGGCGTTCGCTGGGCGGCAGCCCGCAAAAGGGCTTTGGCGTGTTCCCCAACAGCATGATTTTCCCGCACTTTGACCGCATGCTCGTCTGGCAAAAGATCAGCCTGCCCATTCTGCAAACGTTCATCCATGAAAACGAGTACACGCTCGGCATCGA
The DNA here is from genome assembly GCA_049792555.1 of Anaerolineales bacterium. Taxonomy (GTDB): domain Bacteria; phylum Chloroflexota; class Anaerolineae; order Anaerolineales; family Villigracilaceae; genus UBA5195. The sequence goes on along the minus strand of JBARBA010000538.1, from coordinate 4,173 downwards.
TGAAGAGACCGCCCTGGTCGGCAAAATGGGCGGCGAGTGGCAGGTGATGGGCCGCCAGAAAGTCTACGTCATCACGCACCAGGAAGTGAAATCGTATTCTGCCGGTGAAAAGGTTGTTCTGCCGTTCTAACGTCTAAAGTCTAAGGTCTAACCCATGAAAAAACTCATCCAAAAACTAACCGAAACCTTCAGCCCATCGGGCTACGAATCCGCCGTGCGCGAAATCATCCGCGCCGAAGTACACCTGCTGGCCGACGAAATCCGCGTGGACGCGCTGGGCAGCCTGATCGTGCGCAAAGGGCCTACGCAGAGCAAAGCCAAGGGAACGCCCAATAGCAAGAAAATCATGGTCGCCGCCCACATGGACGAGATCGGGCTGGCCGCCACACACATCGACGACAACGGCTTTGTGCGCTTCACCACCGTGGGCGGCGTGCGCGCTTTCCATTTGATGGGCGGACGCGTGCGCTTCCTCGACGGTACCCCCGGCATTCTCTACGCCGAACCGGGCGACAAACCCGGCGACGCGCCCACCATCGAGAAAATGTTCATCGACGTGGGCGCGACCAGCCGCAAGGACTGCCCGGTCAAAACCGGCGACGTGGCGGCCTTCGAGCGTCCCTACCTGGAGATGGGCGACCGGCTGGTAGCCAAGTCGCTGGACGACCGCATCGGCTGCGTGGTGGCCATCGAGGCGCTGCGCGCCTTGCTGTCCACGCCGCACGAAATCTATTTCGTTTTTACCACGCAAGAGGAAGTCGGCACGCGCGGGGCGGGCACTGCCGCCTACGGCATCGACCCCGACCTGGGTTTTTCGATTGACGTAACCGCCTGGGGCGACACCCCCAACCTGTTCCCCAAGTTCGACGTGGCCCTGGGCAAAGGCCCGGCCATCAAAATCCGCGACAGCGGCATGATCTCCGACCCGCGCGTTGTGGATTGGATGGTGCGCACCGCCGAAAGGGAAGCCATCCCCTACCAGCGCGAAGTGCTGCTGGCCGGCAGCACCGACGCGCGCGCCATGCAGTTGACGCGCGCCGGCATCCCGGTGGGCTGCGTCTCGATCCCCTGCCGCTACGTCCATGCGCCTTCGGAGATGGTGGATTACAACGATGTCCAGAACGCGGTGAAGCTGGTGACGGCTTTGTTGAGCAAGCCGGTGGAATTGTAGGTAGAAACAAAGAACTCGGAGGTCTTTAAGGCCTCCGAGTTCTTGCTTTAACCATCCTTTGCGCGAAACTTGTATCATGGGGTACACTGTAAGCATTCAATCACCTAATTTACCAACCTGTTCTGGAGACCGCATGGATCCATCCAAGCTGCGCGCCCGCTACCGGCGCATCGTCTTTTTCTTTGGCCGCGTGACGGCCGGATTTATCTTTTGGGAAATCTTCCTGCCGCGCATTGGCCTGCGCGCCTGGAGCCGCAGCACCCGTTCGGGGCGCTACAAGCGCATCGCGGAGCAGTTCCGCGCGCTGGCCATCCGCATGGGCGGGCTGATGATCAAGGTCGGGCAGTTCCTTTCGGCGCGGCTGGATGTGCTGCCCGTCGAGATCACCGACGAACTCTCCGGCTTGCAGGACGAAGTCCCGGCGGAGGACTTCAAGGCCATCCGCAAGCTGGCCGAGGCCGAATTGGGCGCGCCGCTGGCGCAGAAATACGCCCGCTTCGACGAGACGCCCCTGGCGGCGGCTTCGCTCGGCCAGGCGCACCGCGCCCGGCTGCTGCCCAAAGACGCCGAAGCGCAGGGCTTCGCCGACGTGGTCGTCAAGGTGCAGCGCCCGTTCATCGAGCAGGTCATCGAGGTGGACCTTTCGGCCATCCGGCGCGTGGGCGGCTGGCTGAAACGCTACAAACCGATCAGCGACCGGGTCGACGTTTTGGCGCTGATCGAAGAGTTTTCCGGCACGGTGCGCGAGGAAGTCGATTACCTGGCCGAGGGGCACAACGCCGAGACCTTCGACGCGAATTTCAAGACCCGGCCCGATATCCACGTGCCGAAGGTGGTCTGGAGCCACACCACCCGGCGCACCTTGACCCTTGAAGACGTCTTTGCGATCAAGATCGGCGATTACGAGGCAATCACCGCCGCCGGCATCGACCGCGCGGAGGTGGCCAGGCGACTGCTGGACGCTTACATGCAGCAGATTTTCGAGGACGGTTTCTTCCACGCCGACCCGCACCCCGGCAACCTGTTCGTCACACCGTTGGACGCGACGGACGCCGAGGGCCGGCGCGAGTGGAAATTGACCTTCATCGATTTTGGCATGGCCGGGCGTATGCCCGACAGCCTGCGCGACGGCCTGCGCGACGCGGTCATCGCCGTCGGCACGAAGGACGCTGCCCGGCTGGTGAATTCCTACAAAACCCTGGGCGTGTTGCTGCCCGGCGCCGATACCAAACTGATCGAGATGGCCAGCGCCCAGCTTTTCGACCGCTTTTGGGGCAAGTCGATGAGCGAGTTGCGCCAGATCGACCACAAAGAGATGATGAAGTTCGGCCTGCAATTCCGCGAGTTGATGTACAGCATGCCCTTCCAACTGCCGCAGGATTTGCTGTTGCTGGGGCGCACCATCGCCATCCTTTCGGGCATGTGTACCGGGCTGGACCCGGACTTCAACGTGTGGGGCGAGATCGCGCCCTACGCCGCGAAGCTGGTCGGCCAGGAAGGCATCTCCAACTGGCAGACCTGGCTGGACGAGGCGCTTAAAATCCTGCAAGTGCTGGTGGCGCTGCCGGGCCGCGCCGAGCGGGTGCTGACCATTATGGAGCGCGGCGACCTGAACGTGCAAACCCCGCACCTGGAGCGCCAGGTGATGTACGTCGAGCAGGCCGTTAACCGCCTGGTGGGCGGACTGGTGTTCAGCGGGCTGCTGATCGGCGGGGCGATTCTTTATAGTTCGAACGCCGTCCTGGGACAGGCGTTGATGGGCGGCAGCGCCCTGGCGCTCGTCTGGACGATGTTCCTGGCGCGCGGGCACCGTCCCTGGCGTTAAACCAAAAGGATCGCCCCGTCCGTGATGGGCGGGGCGATCCTTTTTGATTCACGTTGTAGCGCGCCGGAAACGATCTATTCGGCTGCGGCCTCGTCGATGCGCTTGAGGGCGTAATCGACCAGGCCACGGAAAGCCAGCAGCATTTCCTTGCGCGCCTTGTGGCGGTGTTCCCGGAATTCCGGTGGGAAGATGCCCTCGAAGCTCTTGTGCATTTCGTCATGCGCAGCGCGGGCATGTTCGCGCACATCTTCCGGGATGCGTTCTTCGAATTTCTGTTTGTGGGAAGTTTTTTCGGCCATACGTAGTCACTCCTTGCTTGACTAAATGGATTATAGTCCTGTGTGGGGCAGGATGCAAGCCTGTATTTGACCAGTGGGCCATCATTGACCGCCTGTGCCGATCATTGTACTCAGTCGCAAAGCTCACAAGTTTTCTTTTAGAATGGTTATCGTATCCGTTGCGATCTGATTTGCAATTCCATCGGCCAGGTTCGGCGCGGTATAAAAGAAATTCAGGCGCATTTGCCCGGCAAAAGTAGCGGCAGTCAGATTAAACTCTTTCCCGGCCAGCGATTTTAAGGAAGCGGCAAAATGCAATTGCGTTAATTTCATTAAACCGTACTGTTCCGGTATTTCCACCTTGCCAATATTCGTTACAATGGTAGCGTAGGGGAAGAAATTGGTCATTCTGTTAGCGAAAGCATCGGGCAACGCGCTTTTAGGCGTCAGTTTACCCGCCAGGGTCATGGTGACGTATATCTCGCCTGTCTCGATCGCATGATTCATATCCCGTTTTATTTCTTGCGCCAAAGACCAAAATTCAGGGGTTGGCCACAGTTTATGAGGAGTAATCACGCCGGAGGCCAACATGCCAAGTTCATCGCCCAGCGGGGGGCATAATTGCTTGCGCAAGTTCACCACTGAACCACAACTGACAGTTAATCGGGCGCTGGATTTAATTTGGCGTGAAATTGCAAGCAAGAGTGCAGCGCACAGGCCACCCTGCACAGTTGTGTTATGCTCGCGGCATTTGGCGACAAGTTGATCCACGGTCTCTTGTGGCAATGTCGCATGGATCAGCTTGGTATGGCGTTCCTTTCGAGGTGTCTCAATGACCGATAATTTACTTGGGTGATCGAAAAGAATGCTGATTGCCTGTTTGGTAATCAAATTGATGG
>JBARBA010000537.1:0-4355 GCA_049792555.1 Anaerolineales bacterium | reverse complement strand
GCTTTATTTTCCGGTTTTTGTCACCCTCTCGATGGCATTTTTTAAGTCCAAAAAACCGACCGGTTTTGTCAGGTAAATGGAAGCGCCTGCATCCAAACCGATCTGGATATCTGCCGGCATACTTTTTGCCGAGACCACAACCACCGGGATTTTGGCCGTTTTCGGTTCCTGCTGTATGATTTGCAAGACTTCCAAGCCGGAAATGTCGGGCATCATAATATCCAAAATGACCACATCGGGCATTTCGCTGGAAATGATGTCGATTGCCGGGCCGCTCGAGTAACTTTTGACCACCCGAAAACCGCTGACGCGCATCATTTCAGCAAGCATTTCTGCGGCATCGGGTTCATCCTCAACAATTACAACAGTTTTTGATGGTTGCGCCATAGACAGGATTCTCCAAATATCCTGACTAAAAATAGCATATTCCGAAGGAAAAGGCAAGAGGAGAATAAGATTTGGCCGGATTTTGGTGACAATCAAGCATGGATAGAAAAAGACCGGGGCGCGGCGTACGCCTCCGGTCTTTCTAAATGTGGTGGGCGAGAAGGGACTCGAACCCCTGACCTCATGTGTGTGATACATGCGCTCTAACCAACTGAGCTACACGCCCAAAAAAGCGCTGGATACCCACCAGCGCCCGAAATTATAGCCCAGGTATCTGGCTTTGGCAAGATCGAAAAAAAGCGTGTCCACACCTTTCTTAAAGCCAAAGCGCTTGCCCCAAAATACGGACGGGTTGTGGGGAAGGGTGGTTTACGATTTACGATTTATGATTTTGGATTGGCAATTGGAGCTTGATCGGAGCTCGACTGGAGCTCGACTGGAGCTTGATGGGAGCTCGATGAGACCTCGATGGGCGCTCGATGGGCGCTCGATGGGCGCTACTGTGGAGCCAGTGTGGAGCTACTGTGGAGCTACTGTGGAGCTAGTGTGGAGCTACGCTGAAGGTTTAATGGGTTTAACTTCCGGGTTAAATACGTTTAACGCGAGCGTTAAATACGTTTAACCTGGAAGTTAAATACGTTTAACGCAACGGTTAAACAGGTTTAACTTGAAAGTTTGTTGGCTTAACTTTGGAGTTTGTCGGCTTAACGCGCGCGTTTGTTGGCTTAACCCAAAAGTTTGTTGGCTTAACTTGCGCGTTTGTTGGCTTAACTTTGGCAGGCGGCAAACCGGACGGCAATTCTCGGTGTGAAACCCTTCATCCACAAATACCCTACCCCCAACGGGGAGACGCGAAGGGGTATTATCCGGCGGCGGTATAGGCAAAAGCAGGTGGTAATCAACCTGCCAAATTTTGATATTTTGTTTCAAGGCCCCGGTTGGGGTTCCACAGGCGACCATGAGCGACCGCCATCCTTCGATGTGAAGAGATAAGATTCACTCCCCGATCTGGAATCGAGTTCGTGATAGGGATTGGCGTCAATTCCTGGACTTGAGCCATATCCTGTATAAGGGTTATAAGCAAATCCGTTCTGTCCATCGATAAACTGGATTTCTGTGCCCAATGGAAGAGGACTATCAGGAGCGATGAGTGACCAGGTTTCACCCCCATCGCTGGTCAGATACAGTTGAGTCCCCGCCGATGGGGTTGGATCGTCTTTCCCCAGGAACCAGCCCAGACGTGGATTGAGGAAGGAAGCCATGCCGATCCTGGCCGGTGCCGGCCGGGGCAACCAGGTCCGGCCCCCATCGTGGGTATAGTACAGGTACTGCGCCAGCGGTAAACCGTGAAAGTATGCATAAAACGTGCCTGTTCTTTGGTTCTCATCGTAGACGCGCACGGGGAGCACCCCCTCTTTGGCGGACGAAAACGAGGGGGCCGCGATCAGGCTGACGGGCGAGGCCGTGTGAGGATAGTCGCCGGGCTGCGCAAGGTCAAGGGGCTGCCAGGTCCGTCCCCCATCCTGCGAGACGACCAACTGCTCGTAAGCATCGGTGGCAAACCCGCTGGAATCGCTCGGGAAAGCCATGATTCCCTTGCCAAATGGAAGCAGGCAAGTTCCAAACAACGCGCCGGGTTGATTTGAAGGTCCCGTAAAGGTTCGATAAATCGGATCATAATGGAAACCGCCATCGCGGGTTTCCAGAATATCCGCTTCGCATTGGCCCATACTTTGGAATTTTTCAGTTAACAACCAACCGTGCTGTTTATTCAGAAAATAGAACTGAACTGGAGAAATTGGTGGTCCCGCGTTTTCGATGGATACTGTTTCACCCGCTTTCCAAGTCTTGCCCCCATCCGCCGTTCTCCAAGGGACGATCTGAGCCTTTGCTTCGTTAGTTGATAGAATCATTTGTGTCGTGACGAGAACAGCAGTGCTGCCGTCAAAAAAGAAGGCTGCGGTATCAAAATCACCTTTCGGGTAGGGCGGAGAGACGTTCTCCCACGACCGGCCGCCCTGGGTTGTGCGCAGAATTCTCTGCTGTGTGTCCTCAGCCCAGCCTATTTTTGCATCGATCATGCGCAGCTCGCGAATTTGTAGAGAGGATGAAGTTTGCGGGGTGTTGGTAGCTGGAACTTCCGCGGTGATGGTACCTGGAATGTCCGGGGTGAGGGTGGCTGGGACAGCCGTAGGAGCAGGAAGAGCAGTATGGACAGGCGCGCTTTCCTGGGGAGTTATGGGAGGTTCGGAAGGCGTGCTTGGAGTGGGGTCTTGCCCCCGAAGCGCTAGCGGAGCGGGGTTCTGGCATGCAATCAGCGTCAGGGTTAGAACAGCGAAAATACCGATCAGCTTGAATAGTCCTGCGTTCCTTTTGAAAAGTTGGATGTTCATTTTCTCTTCTCCCATTTTCACTTTTTGCCAGACGCCATGTGAATCAGAGTGGGCCCGGGTTATACCTGATGGCAAAAGGGGCCCGGGCCCGCTTCTTAGCAAAGGTGGCTTACAGCAAAAGAGTTCAAACCTGCCTGCTACAAACAGCCTATCATGCGCGCAGCCCTGCTCATCAATGGGAACGTTGCAGAAGTTTTGTTCTGTTATTGCTCTCCCCACGAAACGACCTGCAAGTTTTTCAGCGCATCGAATTGCTTGATCAAAGCGCCATCCACCGAATACAAAGCTGGCACATACTGGCTGCCATCGTTGGATAGGGGAATATATGCCCAAAAAGTCTTCCCATCTGGACTTAAGACAATGTTTGTCATATCGTAGCGATTGCCGCTGGCGGTAATATCCTGTACTTTTTGTGTATCCAGGTTGTATTTGAAAATCGTATTGTAGGTATCTTTGCGCCCTGAGAATAAGACCGCATTTTCATCGGGTAAAAATACCGGCCGCATGATCATCGAAATTCCTGCCGTGCCATCGACAAAGATGCGCCTGGCTTGCTGGCTGGCGACGTCAAATACCCACAGATCGACCGGCGCCTCGGTTTTGACACCTTCCACCAAAACCGATGGAGACCTGGATGATTGAAAGACAATTTTGCTGCTGTCCATACTCCATGCCGGAGCGTTCGCTCCATCATGATCGCCTGAGACATTCAATACTTCGGGTTTTATGAGGATTTTAATCGTCCCGGTAAGATCGGCGGAACACAGGCTTAATCCAGTGGTCTCTTTAACCCAACAGCTAAATAAAATTTTCTGGCTATCCGGGGACCAGGCCATCAACTGCGTTCCTGGTATTGTCACACTCGTGTCCGTCAGCTTGCTGGCTTTTTTGCTGTTGATATCAAGCAAGTAGATGGCGGCCCGGTCTTCGCCATAAACAGTGGGGACATAGGCCACCCCGCGGCCATCCGGCGACATGGCAATGCTATCGATCTCTGCCGGAAGTTCCAGCGGGGTCATTTCAGCGCCGCTGAAATCTGAAAGATAATAACGCCGTTGGTCTGTGTTGTAGACCAATAAGATTTCTTTCTTTTGCCGTTCGGGCGAGGGCTGCGCCGAAGGCGTTGAGGCAGTGACAGATAGCGATGCTGCGGTTGGCGACGCGGCAGGCTGCGCAGGCATTTGGGGGGCGGGCGCGCAGCCATAAAGCGCAAAAGCGATCAGGAATGGCAGGCAGAATTTCGTGATTCGTAATGGCATGGCGAGTTTTCCTTGTCGAGTTGGGGTTTATGGGATGGGAACTGAACGACCACGTTATTAAAAGACAAACTCATCCCGAATTTAATCTTTCGGGATGAGTTTGTTATCAAAAACTTTATTGACAGGTTGACTGATTCAAACGTGTGGGATAGGTCGTGTATTTAATATCATCAAAATACACTGGGAATTGGACGCAAGAATACCCGCTTTGACACGCATTAGAGAGCTCAATATATTTAGTTGCATCCCCTTGAGATGGAAAGTCGGAGTATCCAATATAAACAAATTTTCCGTGAAAGGCTGCATTCCCTTGATT
>JBARBA010000536.1:0-8616 GCA_049792555.1 Anaerolineales bacterium | reverse complement strand
TGCAACAGCCAGAAAACAACCATTCCGATGACGATGGTCAGTACCACGTTGCGGGTCTTCCAAGCCACCAGCGCGGCCAGCAACCCCGCCAGCAGGCGCGGGTTGGCCAATTGGGTGTTGAGAACCCCGTCGCGCAGCACAAGCTCCGGGATGATGAGCGCTGTCAGCACCGCCGCAGGGACAAACCGCAGGGCGCGCTGAACGATTGGCGGGGCCTGCCAGCGCTCCAGCAACGCGATAAACGAAAAGCGCGTCAGGAACGTCAACAACCCCAGGCCGATCATGGTCAGCCAAAGAGTGCTCATTTGCGCTCGCTCCATAACCCGATGATGATCCCCACGAACGCGGCCGTCAGCAGGCCCAGCTTGTAGGGCATTGCGTTGGCAAGCAAGGCCGTCAACCCCGCCGCGACGGCCACCAGCGCGCTGGCGCGGTCTTTCAGCGCCGGGACAAGCAGCGCAATGAAGACCAGCGGCAGGGCAAAGTCCAGCCCCCAGGCGGGCGGCACTTGCGCCCCCAGGAAAATTCCGACGGCGGTGCTGACCTGCCAGCCGCTCCACATCGTCAGACCCGCGCCAAGAAAATACCAGTGTTTGTGCGCGTCCTCGCCGGGCTGGTTGTAATGAGTCACGGTGACGGCGTAGGCTTCATCGGTCAGCAGGTACGACAGGACCACCTTCCACCACAGGTTCAAGCGTTTCATGCGGGGTGAGAGCGAGGCGCTGTAGAGCGCGTGGCGCAGGTTGACCACAAAACCGGTGGCAAGCATGACCACCAGCGGCGCATTGGCCTGCACAAGCTGCACCAGCACAAACTGCGCCGACCCGGCGAACACCACCGACGACATGGCCTGCGCGTCGACAGGCGTTATGCCTGCGCCGAGCGCCGAAATTCCATAGATCATCCCAAACGGAAGGATGCCCACCAAAATGGGCAGTTCGGCCTTGATTCCCAGCCAGAATTCATTCGATGACGAAGAGTTGTCCATGATTTTGCCAATGCCCGATTATAGGCGAATTCCTGCAAGCTTTTTAGGTGACTGTCACTTGAGATAAGTGACAGTCGCCTTTCCTTACAATTGTCATGTAAAATAAACCACCTTCCCTGATGGAGCCGACATGAAAAACCCATCCACCATCAAACACGCCAACCCACTGGTCATTACCCTGGTCTACTATCTGTCTTTCATCGTCCTCGGGCTGGTCAGCGCCGCCGAAGGGCCAAGCCTGCCCAGTCTGGCGCGCCATACCGCCAGCGCGCTCGACCAACTCAGCTTGATCTTCGTCTTCGCCTCGCTGGGCTACCTGATTGGTTCATTCCTGAGCGGACAGGCTTACGACCGTTTCCCCGGCCACCGGCTGATGGCGTTTTCCCTGGCCCTGATTGGCGGGACGGCTGTGCTGGTCCCCGTTGTTGGGAGCTTGTGGCTGCTGCTGGTGGTTTTTTTCCTGCTTGGGCTGGCCAAAGGCACGCTCGACGTGGGCTGCAATACGCTCCTGCTGTGGGTGCATGGCGAGCAAGTCGGCCCCTTTATGAACGGGCTGCACTTCTTCTTCGGCGTGGGCGCGCTGATCTCGCCGCTGATCCTGGCCCGGGTGTTGTCCCTTACCGGCGATATCCACTGGCTTTTTTGGACGTGCGCATTGGCTTGCGTCCCGCTGGTGATCTGGCTGTGGTTTTTGCCGGAGCCGCCTGCCGCAGCGCATACCGACGAAGGCAGAAATGCGCCTTTCCCGATCTTCCCGGTCGTTCTGCTGGTGGTGCTGTTTATTTTGTACGTCGGCCTTGAGATGGGCTTTGGCAACTGGCTTTATACCTACGCCCTGACCCTCAAGCTGGGCACCGAAATCAGCGCCGCTTACCTGACCTCCGCGCTGTGGGGCGCGTTTACGCTGGGCCGCCTGCTGGGGGTCTGGACGGCGGCGCACGCCCGTTCGCAGACCATTTTGTTCATCGATTTGGCCGGCTGCCTGGGGAGTACGGCGGTCATCCTGCTTTGGCGCGAATCGGCCCTGGCGCTGTGGATTGGCAGCATTGGCCTGGGGTTGTGCATGGCGTCCATCTTCCCGACGATTTTGATGCTGGCCGGGGAGCGCATGCGCGTCACCGGGGCCATTACCGGCTGGTTCCTGGTCGGTTCAGGCACAGGCAACATGCTCCTGCCGTGGCTGATCGGTCAGGTCTTTGTGCGAACCGGCCCACAAACTATGCCGGTGATCGTGCTGGTCGATATTATCGCCCTTTTCCTGGTGTTAATTTACTTCGTCACGCAGCGCGTCGGTTTGCCGGTCGTACGGCAAGATTAATCTTGCCGGCAGAAGAGCCACCCGAATTTGTTGGGCGATTTATCAAAACTATCGAGAGAAATGTATAGATAACATTCGGCATTTCATGGTACAAAGTAGTCATCCTGGCGGTCATTCTTTTCTTAAGGAGACATTCATGACTGACAAACCGAAGATATTGATCGTAGATGATAAAGAGCAAAACCTGTTTGCGCTCGAACAAACCCTGAAAAATTTGCCCGTGGATGTTCTTCAAGCCACGTCCGGCAACGATGCGCTTACTCTGGTACTGGAACACGAATTCGCCCTGGCAATTGTGGATGTGCAAATGCCGGAAATGGATGGGTACGAACTGGTCGAACTCCTGCGCAAAAACACAGCCACGTCCAGGTTGCCAACCATCTTCGTCAGCGCCATTTATTCTGACGAGTACCACCATCGCAAAGGTTACGATTCAGGGGCGGTGGACTTTATGAGTAAACCGTTTGTCCCTGAAATCTTGTTGAGCAAGGTAAATGTGTTTATTGACTTGTACGAAAAACGCCGCGAGTTGCAAAACACGGTGGATGAACTCCATCGCACCAATACCACGCTTTCGCGCCGCACCATGCAGTTGGAAACCAGCATCAAAGTGAGCCAGCAAATTACATCCATCCTTGATTTGAAAGAATTACTCTCCCAATTGACCAGCATTGTTAAAACACAGTTCAACTATCCATCGGTGAGCATCTGGTTGATGGATAATGCTCAAAGAAATCTCACGCTCGAAGCCTCCACTCCGCAAACGGTTGATCTTGGCGCATCCATCCCACTTAAGCATCACGGGTTGGCCGGGCAAGCCTGTAGTATAGGAGAACCCATCTTGATCAATGACGTCACACAAAGCCTGGGCTTTATAGCGACCCCCGGCTTGCCCAGTGTCGGTTCTGAGCTTGCTCTTCCGCTCAAATTTGCCGAAGACACATTGGGGGTTCTGGATATTCAGAGTGAGCGTTTACAGGCTTTCAACCCCGATGATATGGCTGCGCTGCAACTGTTGGCGCAGCAAGTGGCGGTTGCGGTGCGCAACGCCAAAATATACGTCGAAGTGTTACATCTCAAGTCACTCAGCGCGTAAAACAAGCAGCAAAAGAGACAGTCACCTGCGCCCAGGTGACTGTCTCTTTTATTAGGCTCTCTGCCCAACCCGTAGGTCGGGACGCAACGCAGTCCCGACCTACGGGTATGGGAGAACACCACGCTAAAGCCCCGAGAGCCTTTTATTGTCATTATGCCATTTTCTCGAAGGATGATTTCAACGCCGGATACAGTTCCCGGTAAAGGGGATAGGCTTTGGCGTAGGCTTCCACCTGCGCCCCATCGGGAAGCACACTACCCGTCACCTTGACCGCCGTTTTACAGGCCGATTGCACATCCGGCCATGCTTCCGCGCCGACGCCCGCCAGCAGCGCCGCGCCGTAGGCCGCACCCTCGGTGGTGTTGACCGTCACCAGCTCCGCGCCGAGCGCCGAAGCCAAAATCTGACGCCAAAGCGCGCTCTTTGTGCCGCCGCCGGATGCGCGCACCTGGGTGATCTCGCCCAACCCGGCGTTCTGGATCAACGTAAAGCTATCCTTCAAGCCAAACGAGACGCCTTCGAGCACGGCGCGCGTCAGGTGTCCGCGCCCGTGGCGGACGGTCAGACCGATAAATGCGCCGCGCGCCAGCGGGTCGGGGTGCGGGGTGCGTTCGCCGCTCAGGTAGGGCAGGAATTGCAGCCCCTCGCTGCCGGCAGGCACGGATTCGGCTTCCTTGACCAGGTCGTCAAAGCTCATCGACGGGGCCAGCGTGTCGTGATACCACTGCAAGCTGCCCGCCGCCGAAAGCATCACGCCCATGAAGTGCCACATGCCGGGCACGGCGTGGCAGAAGGCGTGCAGGCGTCCTTCGGGTTCGATCAAGGCGGAGGGCGTGGTTGCAAAAACGACGCCGCTGGTGCCCACCGTCAGCGCCACCACGCCCGCTTCGACGGCGCCCACGCCCACAGCCTGGGCCGCCTGATCGCCGCCGCCCGCAGCCACGGGGGTGCCGGTTTTGAGTCCGGTAACGGCGGCAGCTTCGGGGGTCACGAGTCCCGTAAAAACGGGTCCCTCGAAGGTGGGCGGCATCCAGCCTGGGTCGATGCCCAATTTTTCGAGCAACTCCTTCGACCACGCGCGCGATTTCAAGTCGAACAGCACCGTGCCCGATCCGTCGGCCTTGTCCATCGCATATGCGCTGGTCAGCTTGTAGCGCACGTAATCTTTGGGCAGCAGCACGTGCCGCACTTTGGCGTAGACCTGCGGTTCGTTCTCGCGCACCCATAGAATCTTGGGCGCGGTGAAGCCGGTCAGGGCCACGTTGCCGCTGATCTGGATGAAGCGCTCGCGTCCGATGGCAGCGTGGATTTCGTCGCACTGCGCCTGGGTGCGCTGGTCGTTCCACAGGATGGCCGGGCGCAGCACGTTCCCGGCTTCGTCGAGCAGCACCAGGCCGTGCATCTGACCGGTCAGCCCCAGGCCGCCGATCTGGCTTGCGTCCACGCCCGCTTTGGCGATCACCGCGCGGATGGATTTCTGCGCGCCGTCCCACCACAGGTCGGGGTGTTGCTCGCTCCACAGCGGGCGCGGCGTCTCGAAAGAATATTGGGTGGATGCAACCGCCAGCACGTTGCCGCTCGTGTCGATCAGCAGGGCTTTGGTGGCGGTGGTGGATACGTCGATGCCAAGGAAGTACATGGGTTGCTCCTGTGGGAAGGTTATTTTTGTTGCGTGTTGCGTATCTTTTCAATCATCGGTGGTTGAGCGATGCCCTGAGCCTGTCGAAGGGTAGGCGGCGGTGTTGTTCCGCCGCCGTACCGAAACCACCTTATTATGCATGAATGCGCTTGATTTTACTATCCTTGCGGCGAATTTCAAACCTGCCGGGCAGGGAATGTTCTTCGATGCGTGAGCGGGCTTTTGGTTGGACTGATGCTATAATTTGCTTACCCAAGACATCTGTGGAACATAATGAATCCAACTATAATGAGTGCGGAGGTAGCCATGACTCTTCGAGAATTGTTAGCCGATATTCATGCGTTGGAAGAAGACCTGCTGGGCTTCGAACGCAAGTATGGTTTGCGTTCCGAGACATTCTATCCCGCCTACCTGAGCGGCGAAGAACCTGAAAACGAGCAATGGGTATTGGATTTCGGCGAGTGGGCGAGTGTTTACCGCACCTGGCTTGCGCGCCAGGCCGATTACCGCAATGAAATCCAGCGCTTGCAGCGTAATACTCCGAGTCTCGCCGGTCTCATCCACACTGCTGTATGAGCGATCCATTCCGAACGCCGGAAGATTACGAACTATTCCTGTATACGCTCCCGGAGCAGTTTGTCTGCATTCGCCGTTCGACAGTTGTATTTATTCGGCGTGGAGCCACGCTGGCCCGCGCGGCAGGGGAGTTGTTTTTCGACCACGATCTTCGGTTGGTAGCCCGTGAGCGTCTGTTGTGCCATCCACTTCCGCTTCGATTGGACGAGTATGGCTACGAAGTCTGGCGCGGGGACGAAAAGCTGTATTGGTACGACTCGCAGCCTCATCCGAATGAGCCGGATTTACAAAGCACCCATCCGCATCACAAGCACATTTTGCCGGATATTAAGCATCATCGCATCCCGGCGTCACAGATGCGTTTTACGCAACCCAACTTCCCGGCCTTGATCCATGAGATTGAAAAACTTATTGCCGACCTTGAGCGGGAAAATTAATCACGCCGGGCATGAATGATAGATATTTAATGCTCCGGGTCGCCAAACATTGAAACGCCGCCAGTCCCCGGTTTGGGGGCTGGCGGCGTTTTTTACGATCCTTGCCTGCAATTTCAAACTCAAACTACCTTATCGTCGGGATGGTTTGCATTCCAGATGGCCACCAACTCATCGGGCGTCTTGCCGATGTTTTCGCGGAATTTGATCGCGCCGGTGAAGATGTTATTGGCGTTCAGGCCGTTCTTGATGGCTTTGTCGAGACGATGCTCGATGTTGAACGTGCCGTCCAGGTCGATGCCGGGCAGGTAGGTGCCCAAGCCTTCGAGCTTGACGCCGCGCCCGGCGGCATTAAAGAAGATGAGCGCGTCACTCAATTGCCCGAGGATCAGGCCCACCATGCTTTTGTTCAGGTTGCTGCGGTCGGCCATGTAGCGGACGAGTTCGTCATTTTGAACGGTGTTGCCCAGGTCGATACGCGGGCGATAAGCATTGATTGCCGTAAGTCGAGTTGCCATGTGCGTAATCTCCTTTTTTTTGAAACTTTGAATGGGGTTTGTTTTCTTTCAAAATTATTTTACAAAAAAAATTCCCCAAGTTTTCACCTGGGAAATGTCATTGTTTTGCCGTGAAGAATATCACTTCCCGGTTGGAAACAGCCAACTACCCGGCGGGGAATTAGAACTACCCAGCGGGCGATCAGTAATGACTCAGCGGGTAATTTATAATGACTCGCCGAGTCATTTTCAATAACTCGGCGGATAATTTAGAACGATTCGGCGTGCAATTATTAATGACTCGGCGTATGATTGATAACTTGACGGCGGGCAATGATTCGGCAGCTCATTGGCGATGCTTTTTATCCTGGCAACAAAGCAGGTTTTCATCTCCACAGCAAGAACTCGGAGTTTTTGCAAAACTCCGAGTTCTGTTGACGGGATCGCCTGGCTCATGTTTGTTTGCCTTTTGGTTGTTGCAGGTATAATCTGTAGATCGTCCGTTAAACAGTATGCAGGCTGTTTAACCACCCCAATGGTGTCTTATGCAGTGTACAGGCTACTCCACGAAATAGTTGGCTGGCTTCGCCTACAATCTTTTTTCTAGTTGGGTTGTCTCTGAAATTAGCGTTTGTCGTCTCACGCATTTTTCCAAGATTTCTTTCTCTTTACTCATCCGCTGGTTCTATCGTCTACAACTAAACCCCTTATTTCCCCATATTCTTTTCGGTTTTTGCCCTAGCCCGCCGGAGAACATACAACTATGAGTGATAACGATGATACTGAAGCAGAAGGTATTTATTTTTTAGGGCGAATAGTTGTAAGAAGCCCTATTCTTAAGCCGTTTTTCCAACAAAATGATAAAACACCTTCTTTCGATGGGAGCATTTCTGTATATAAAGGATCAAAAGTTAAAGAAAATTTCATAAATTCTATACCAGTACAAATCAAGAGCACTAAGGTCGATGCATTTGATTCTGGTAAAAAATCCTATTCTCTCGATATTTCGGATATCAGAAGTTACTATAATATTCGTGGGGCAATTTTATTTGTAGTTGAAATTTGTGGAGAAGAGTGCAAAGTATTTATAAAAAGCCTTTTACCATCACAACTCAAAGGTATCCTTGCTGAGTTGGAAAAAAATAAGAAGAATAAGAATAAAAGTAAAAACAATCAGAGTAAAGTGATTCATTTAGACGAATTGGATATCTCAAATTCCAGTCAGATCGACCATGTATGCCAAGATTTTTTGGCGCATAGAAGTTTGCAATATAGCACCATCGAATCATCTTTATCCATAACTGACGCAGCTGAATTAACAATCCCTCTCATGCTTTCTGAGACATCCCTTGTAGAAGATATATTTTCTCAAGAATATTTTCTGTACGGGAAACAGGCCAATGAAACCATATTGCGCTACATCGAAACCATAAAGCTCACATCTATCGGCGTCTCATTGAATAAGAGCGTTGCGGTAAATTCAAAAATATATTTCTCGCAATACACTGAAAGACGAGTGCCAGATGGGATGTTTTTGGAATTTGGCAACAAAATCAAAGTTAATATTCACGATGATGGCACACGAGAACTATCCTATCAGTTGGCCGAAGCAAAGGTAAGTGAACGAATAGAAGTTCTATCTTTTTTGCTTGATGCGATCAACACCCGTACTATTTATATCGGTGATGGGAAATTACAAATAAATAGCCTTGAAAATGAAGAGAGTTTTCTAAACGAAATACAAAGTAAGCTAAACTTCTGGAGAGATGTAGAAGCTCTGTTTCATTCTTTCCGCATTGATCCAGATCTGTTAAACATCTCTCTTCTTGAAAATAGAGATATTTTTATGCTCACATTTTTACTGGATGTATTTGTACACAAAATAAGTAGAGATGCTACTCCCTTCCAGCCGGGATTTATTAATACAATCAAAATTGGAAATATCACCTTGGCTATTCTTATCTACAAAAAAACCAATGAGATCAACTACACAATTGTTGATCTTTTTGAAAAAATTGATAGCTTAAAATTTTGGATTAAAAAAGATGCGGAGAATGATATCGCAATA
>JBARBA010000535.1:0-1750 GCA_049792555.1 Anaerolineales bacterium | reverse complement strand
AGACTATCCAGCGCAGCTTGCAAGGCAGCCTGGTTGGTAGTAGCCGGCTGGATGATTTCGGCAAAAGTGGAAAAGGCCACCAGGCCGATTTGCGTGGTGGATTTCTGATGTTGCACAAAGGAGAAGGCTGCTTCCTCGGCTGCCTGAAGCCGGCTGGGCTGAATATCGCGCGAGCGCATGCTGCCCGAAACATCAATGGTCAGGATGATCGTGGTCTGATTGGTGGGCACGTCCAGGATGGCGACCGGGCGCCCGAGGGCAAATACCAGGCTGGTAAGACCAAGCAGGAACAGGGCCACCGGTAGGTGACGGCGCCAGTTTGATTTTTTGGGCAAAGCCGCGCGTACCAATTCGAGGCTGGAATAACGAACCGCGAACCGGCGACGCCGTAACATCCAGATATACAGCCCGACCAGCAGCGGGATCAATCCCAGCAGGAAAAGAAATCCGGGCCAGAGGAATTGCATGTTATCGCTCCTATCACTTTAGAACCAATCCGAATTGAATCGGCAAAGGTGGGGCAGGCGGCCTCACGGAAGACGGCTAAACCAAAGCAGAGAAAACAATCCTCCGATCAACATGAAGAAAATGCTTGCGCCGGCAAAAAGGGCGGTAAGCTCGGTCTGTTCCGGCTTGCTGAGTAGTTGCGTGTCAATATGATCATAGATCTTGAGTAAATCCTGGGCGCTCTGGGCGTTGTAATAGGTGCCGCCTGTGATCTGGGAGATTTGTTGCAGGGTGGCTTCATCAAGTTGCGTATGGATTGAGAAACCGTTGATATGAACGGTGGTCCCGGTTGGGCTGCCGATGCCAACGGTATAGATGCGAACGCCGCGGTCAGCGGCGGTCTGGGCGGCAGCCATGGGGTCGGGATTTTCGTTGTTTTCGCCGTCGGAGAGCAGGATGATAACGGCTGGAGTATAAGTCCCATGCGGAACGGGTGTCGGCGTGGGGGTGGGCGTCAACAAATTATTGCTGTAAACCTCCCCAGGCAGCCCACCGCCGGCGCCTGTGGCAATTAAATTAAGCGAAGCCAGGATGCCCTGTGCCACGGAAGTGCCGCTTTGCGGGGCCAGGCGGTTAATGGCTGCCAGGATTGCAGTCGGATCGTTGGTCGGAACCTGTACCGATACCCCGGCATCACTGAAAGCGATGACACCGGTCTGCACATAGAGCGGTTGGTGCTTGACAAAGTCACGCGCGGCAGCCTGGGCTGCCTGCATGCGGGTGGGTTTGATATCGGTCGCGGCCATGCTGCCGGATACATCAAACGCCAGGATGACCATGCCCTCCTGTTTGGGCAGGGCGACGACCGCCTGCGGTCGCGCCAGGGCAACTGTCAGGATGGTGAGGCCGAGCAGGAAAAATACGACCGGGACGTGGCGGCGCGAGCCGGGCTGGCTGCCCTTTGCGCCCGCTCCGAAACCCAGGTTGCCGTAACTGGCCGTTAATTTCCTGCGGCGACGTTGCATCAGGAGATAAGCCCCGATGAAGAGCGGGATCAAGACGATGGAAAAAAGCATGACAGGCCAGATGAATGTCATAATGAAAACCAGGGCTACTTTCGTTTCTGGCGGCGCAGGGTGGCAAAGCGTACGATCGCCTGCACCAGATCCTCATCCGTTGACAGCGCCAAAGCGTCAACACCGGCGCGTTTGAAGGATTGCGCCAGGTCGGCTTCCCGCTGGCGACCGGCCTCTTCGAAGCGCTGACGGAACTTGCGATCATGCGTATTCACAAACATCTGGTC
>JBARBA010000534.1:0-6000 GCA_049792555.1 Anaerolineales bacterium | reverse complement strand
TATTGCGCAGGTCTTTAATCAGCGTGGCGCGCAGCGACAGACGGAACTGCTCGCGGTCTTGAATTCCCATCAAATCGACCGCAGAGAAGGCTTCGGCGCTCTCGGCCAGGCTGACGCGCACGTCGCTGGCGCGCAGGGCGGCAATTAGTTGTAAGATACGGGATTCCATAAATCATGGCTCCTTTGGCAAGACCTCCGAGTTCTGCGAGAACCTGGAGGCCTATGGGTTACTCAGTTTCACCTGCTTGTATCAAAATTTGGCGGTAGAGTTCATCGGAAATAAAAAAGCCGATTTTATTTCGTAAAGCAGCCATTGCATTTTTTAGCGATTTGATTTCCCCATGTTTTTTTGCATTCAGCAAGACACCCAGAACCCCAATGGTCTTCAAACCCATGATCCTTGCCCGCTCTCGCCCGATTCTCTCATCCATGGCGATTATCCCAACCCCCCAATCCATTGCCAATGTAATGGCTTCTGATTCGCCTCGATCTAATTCAAGAGATAAAGATTGCGCCAGGGGAATATTTTGTATTTCACGCGCTTCCAACCAGCCATCTTTGATTGCTTGTTGAATAACGGAAACACCGCGAAAATCCGCCCCTACTTTGAGTTCGCTTAACACTGCCTGTGGAATAAAAATATTTCCAAATTGTCTACGAAGTAGTTCCAGGTGACCAATAACAGCCAGCCCAAGAATCGGGGATGTGTCACTAACTGCTGGCATAGGCAATATCGTCCTGCAAATCCTGCTCATCGTATTGACGCGGGATGTTGCGCTTGCCAAGCAAAAGTCCAAACTCAACTTTTGTTATTTCAGCAAGTTCACATGCTTTACCAAAGGAGAGGATTCCCTGCGCATAAAGACTGAGCGCCAACTCCGTTTTGAGTTGCCTCTGTTGTTCTTTTGGGGGCAGACGTATGGCGCGCGCTACTGAGTCGGGGATTTCAATAAGAATAGTCACAGTTCACCTCAAGGTAATTATCTTACTGCGCAGGAATTTTCTTGCTTTCACGCGTAATCTTAATCAATGTGCGCAAGGCTTCATTGACGGATTCTGAATCCGAAAAGACCTCGGCAACATCAGGGGAAAGGACAACGATGTTACTGCCCGTCTTAAAACGCTCTACGTACTTGCCGCGTACGCCTTTGCTGAAATCGTATTTTTTTAGCATGTCAGGGTCAGATGTGGGGACCGGCTCTTTCATATTCATCACCGTTTCACAAAATTATACTACTGTGCTCCATCCGTTAATTCCCTGAAAACCGATTGAACTCATCCGGCTTCTGCCTGGGCGGGGGCGGGGCCATGAACTGGCGCTTGGCCTTCTTCAAGTCGGCTTCGTGCTTGAGCAGCACGCTGATCGTCTCTTCGAGCGTAGTCTGGTCGAGGCTCCTGGCGTTGAGCGCCACCAGGGCGTTGGCCCAATCGAGCGTCTCGCTGATGCTGGGGGATTTGCGCATATCGCCCTTGCGCAGGCGTTGGACGAATTCCACGGCCTGCTGGGCCAGCTTCGGCGAAAGGTCAGGGACTTTCAGGCGCACCACCGCCAGTTCGGCTTCGAGTGTGGGATAGTCGATGAACAGGTACAGGCAGCGCCGCTTAAGCGCCTCGGAAAGCTCACGGGTGTTGTTGCTCGTCAGGATCACAAACGGGCGGTGTTTCGCCACGAGAGTCCCTAGTTCGGGCACCGAAACCTGGAAGTCGCTGAGCACTTCCAGCAGGAAGGCCTCGAACTCGGCGTCGGCGCGGTCGATTTCGTCGATCAGCAGCACGGTCGGCTTTTCGCTCAGGATGGCTTTGAGCAGCGGGCGCTGGAGCAGGAAACGGGTGGAGAAGAAAACGTCCTCCTCGGCAGCCAGCTTGTCGGCTGCCTCGGCAAGCGTCTCGGCCTTGCCCAGCGTATCGTTCAATTTGTCGCGCAGGAGTTGGGTGTAGAGCAACTGTTTGGAATATTCCCATTCGTAGAGCGACTTGGACTCGTCCAACCCTTCATAACATTGCAGACGGATCAACTCGCGCCCGGTGCAAGCGGCGATGGCCTTTGCCAGCTCGGTCTTGCCCACCCCGGCGGGGCCTTCCGTTAAAAGGGGCTTGCCCAGCTTTTGGGCCAGGTAAACAATGGTGGCAATTTCCTCGCTGGCAATATATTTTTGCGCGGAAAGGCCGGTCTTGACAGTGCTGGTAGACTCAAAGGGATTGGTCATGGGGCGCCTCGTAATTTGAATAAGATCAGTATACTCCTATTCAGCGGCGGATGTTCATATTTTTCAAAAAAATACCCCGAACTGGTCATCCCAAAACGCATTTTTGATGACATAATCGATTAAAGAAAGGCCAAATTTCACTTGCAATTTGACGAAAACTGCCCTATTCTTAAGCGCATCCTGCCGCGCAAAAGCGGCGACGCCAAATTTCAACGCAAGATACATAAGGAGCGAAAGATGAAAAAACTGTTTTCTTTGTTAGGCCTGGTCGTCATTGCCAGCCTGCTCGTCACCGCCTGCGGAGCAGTGGCCCCCACAACGGCGGCCCCCAAGGCGGTGGTCAACGTCCCCGCCGGCGCAGTTTCGCAGAAGGGCAAGCTGTTGATCTGCACCGACTTCCCCTACCCGCCCCAGGAGTTCTTCGATGAGAATGGCAATCCTCAGGGTCTGGATGTGGAAATCGGCACAGAGATTGCCAACCGCATGGGCTTGCAGGTGCAGTTCATCAACAGCATCTTCGACACCATCATCGCAGCGGTTAACAGCCAGAAATGCGACATTGTTATGTCGGCCCAGAACATCACCGCCGCCCGCCAGAAGCAGATCAGCCAGATCCCATACTTCAAGGCCGGCCAGTCGATGGTCGCCGCCAAAGGCAACCCCCAAAACATCAACAGCACGGACGACCTGTGCGGCAAAAGCGCCGCGGCAGAGAGCGGCACAACCGAAGCCGACTACCTGCAAGGCGAGGCCGATTACAAAGACAAGGGTCTGACCCAGGCATGCACAAAGGCCGGCAAGCAGCCCATCAACGTCGTCATCACCCAAAAGGACTCCGACGCGCTCCAGCAGCTCCAGGCCGGCAAGGTAGCAGTATACTTCGCCGACTCTCCGGTTGCTGCTTATTACACCGTCCAGCATCCCGACCAGTTCCAACTCGTTGGGCAAATCCTCGAAGCGGTGCAGGAAGGCGTCGGCGTGCCCTGCGGCGCGGAAAACTGCACCAATGCGCCCTTGTCTCCCCTGGGTGAGGCCGTCAAGGCTGCGCTGAAGAGCATGATGGCCGATGGCACATACACCAAGATATTAACCAAATGGAATCTGACGGGCGGCGCGGTAACATTGCCGTAATGGCCCGATAAAACGCGCCACGCACCTTTTATGTGAGTGCGTGGCGCGTTTGTTCACTTGAGGCTTGCATGTATCATTTTGACTGGTTGCTCTTTTGGAATTATATTTGGCCGCCCACGGCCTTCCAAGACCCGCTGATCCGCAACGGGCTGATTGTCACGATTGTGGTCAGCATCGTCGCCCAGGCATTGGGCGTAATCTTTGGCCTGTTTGCCGCGCTGGGAAAAATGTCCAAGTTTGGCGGCTTTCGTTGGCTGGCCGAGGGTTATATCTGGTATTTTCGCGGCACGCCCCTGCTCGTCCAGATGGCGCTCTTGTACTTTGGCCTGGGCGTGACCCACATTTACGACTTCCCCGATATAAAATGGGGCCTGCTGACCATCACCGGCGCCATCCAGGCCGGCACGCTGGCGCTGGCCATCAACGAAGGCGCGTATATGTCTGAAATCATCCGGGCCGGGATCGAGTCGATTGACCCGGGCCAAATGGAAGCGGCCAAGTCGCTCGGCATGAACTACAACCAGTCGATGTGGCGCATCGTCCTGCCGCAGGCCGCCAAAGTCATCATCCCGCCGCTGGGGAACGAATTCAACAACATGATGAAAACCACCTCGCTGATGCAAATCATCTCAGCCGGGGAACTTTTCTTCGCGTTCAGTCAGATCAACGCGCGCCTCTTCAAACCCTTTGAGTTGTTTATCGCCGCCTCTTTATATTACTTGCTGCTGACAACCATCTGGTCGGTGATCCAGGCGCGCATCGAAGCCGGGCTTGGCGAACGCAAAGGGACTGTCCAAAACCAGGGCATGATGCGGCGCTTCCTGTCCGGCGTCATGGGAGGCCATTGATGAACGGACGGCCCGATAGCTCGGTGATTGTCAAAGCTGAAAACGTCAACAAATTCTTCGGCGACCTGCACGTGCTCAAAGACATCAATCTCGAAGTCCGCAAAAACGAAGTGGTGGTCGTGCTCGGCCCGTCGGGGTCGGGCAAAAGCACCTTCCTGCGCTGCATCAACCACCTGGAAAAGATCAACAGCGGCCACATCTACGTCAACGGCCACATGATCGGATACCTGGAGCGCGACGGCAAGCTGATCGAAGACAGCGAAACCAACATCGCCCGCCAGCGCGCCGAAATCGGGATGGTCTTCCAGCGCTTCAACCTGTTCCCGCACCTGACGGCGCTGCAAAACATCATCGAGGCGCCCACGCACGTGCGCAAAATACCCGCGGGCGAGGCCCGCGCCGAGGGCGAACGGCTGCTCGCGCGCGTGGGCCTGGCCGACAAACGCGACCAGTATCCCAACCAGCTTTCGGGCGGACAGCAGCAGCGCGTGGCGATTGCCCGCGCCCTGGCCATGAAACCGGGCCTGATGCTTTTCGACGAACCCACCTCGGCCCTCGACCCTGAAATGATCGGCGAGGTGCTGGACGTGATGAACGAGTTGGCCCACGAGATGACCATGGTCGTCGTCTCGCACGAAATGGGCTTCGCCAGGGCGGCGGCCAACCGCGTGGTCTTCATGGACAAAGGCCAGATCATCGAGCAGGGCACGCCCGATGAGTTTTTCAAAAATCCACGTGAAGAACGCACGCGCCTGTTCTTGAGTCAGATATTGCACTGAGCTTGAGCAGGTGACTGTCACTTGACCCCCAAAGTGACAGTCACCTTTTAAATGGAATCAAAAAGTCCCCGAAAACTCGGGGACTTTTTAGCAGTGCGCTGAGAGGGACTTGAACCCTCACGCCTTGCGGCACATGGCCCTCAACCATGCCTGTCTGCCAGTTCCAGCACCAGCGCGGGCAGGTCGTATTATAATCACCTTCGCCCGCCTGTCAACCTGTCAGCAAGATTGGCTCAGGCGCGCGGCGTGTTCCTCTCAAATCTTACAGGAGTTACTTATGATCAGAATTGCACTCGACGCCATGGGCAGCGATCAGTATCCCGTCCCGGACGTCGTCGGAGCGGTGCTGGCGGCCCGCGAATACGGCGTGGAAATCATCCTCGTCGGCGACGAAGCCAAAATCAAGCCGGTGCTTGCCGTCCAGAACCCCGGCAACTTGCCCATCCGCATTGTCCATACGCCAGAAATGTTGACGATGGAAGATAAGGGCATGGCGTTGGCGTTGAAAACGCGCCGCGCCAATGCCAAAAACTCGATGGCCGTTGCGATCGACCTCGTCAAGAACGGCGAAGCCGACGCCTTCGTCACCGCCGGGAACACCGGCGCGGCGCTCGCCACGGCCTACTTCCGGCTGGGAACCATCCCCGGTGTGGACCTGCCGGCGCTGGCTCCCGTTTTCCCGACCACTACCGGCTCGTGCATCATCCTCGACATCGGCGCCAACCCCGATTGCAAGCCCGAAAACCTGTACCAGTTCGCCATCATGGGGTCGATCTACGCTGAAAAGGCGCGCGGTATCAAAAATCCCAGGGTGGGCCTGGTCTCCAACGGCGAAGAGGAAGGCAAAGGCAACCAACTCGTGCGCGACACGTTGCCGCTGATCAAAGGCGCGGGCCTGAACTTTTACGGCAACGTGGAAGGCAAGGAAGTCATCGGCGGCAAGGTGGACGTGGCAGTGACGGATGGCTTCACCGGCAACGTGCTGCTCAAATCCACCGAGGCGGTGGCCAAGATGATCATCGACAAGGTGCGCGA
>JBARBA010000533.1:0-3535 GCA_049792555.1 Anaerolineales bacterium | reverse complement strand
CCCGTTTTCATCCTTTGGGGTGAACACCATTCATGTTATCTGAAATGAAACACACCAATTCATTTTTGCTGCGCCAGGAACCCGTGGGCGCGATCTCCCCCAAGTGGGGGAGACAAAAACTCCCCGGTTGCAGGGTGTGGCCGGAGGGGTTTCATCATAAAATGGTAGAGCAAAGAAAGCGCATATAAAAAATCAGGCTCTCTCGGAATTAGCGTGGTCTCTCCCGTATCTGGCGGCTACCCCGTATGTCGGGACGCAACGCAGTCCCGACATACGGGGTGGGCCACGGAAATTCCCAAAGAGCCAAAAATCACCTTCCGGCCTTCCCGACAGCAAAGGTTCCTTATGACAATCTCTCCATTCCAACCTATTCGCGTCATGCTCGTTGACGATTACATGATGGTGCGCCGGGGGTTGGCGACCTTCCTGACGGTCTTCGACGATTTGCAGTTGGTGGGTGAAGCTGAAAGCGGCAAAGCGGCCATCCAACTTTGCGCCAAGACCCTGCCGGACGTGATCCTGATGGACATGGTCATGCCGGAGATGGACGGGGCCACTGCCACGCGCGCCATCCGCCAGCAGTTTCCGCAGGTGCAGGTGATTGCGCTGACCAGCTTCAAGGAGGGCGAACTGATCAAAAACGCGCTGGAAGCCGGGGCGATTGGCTACCTGCTCAAGGACGTTTCGGCGGACGATCTGGCGCGCGCCATCCGCGCTGCGCACGCCGGTCGCGCCACGCTCTCCCCCGAAGCGGCCCAATCGCTGGTCGAGACGGCCAACCAGCCGGCGGCGCCGGGCCTCGATTTAACGGAGCGCGAGCGCGAAGTGTTGGGTCTGCTGATCGAGGGGCTGAATAACACGCAGATCGCCGGGAGGCTGACCGTCAGCCCGTCCACCATCAAATCGCATGTCAGCAACATCCTGTCCAAACTGGGCGTCGTCAGCCGCACCGAAGCGGTGACGCTGGCGCTGCGTCATCGCATCGTCTCCTGAAGCCCCACCGTCCCTCCCCCAAATGGCGGAGACAAAAACTCCCCGACCGCAGGATGTGGCCGGGGAGTTTTGATTGTAAGATGATAAAGGATGCGCACAAAAACCTGACAGGTTTTCTATGCCAGACGAAATGCTCCTCTAGCGCGGTCTTTTCCCTGGCATCGATCACCAGGATGGCAGGAAAACCTGTCAGGTTTTGAAAGAGGTAACAAATGAAGAAAAAACCGTTTATTTTCGCTTTAATGGCCGTCATGTTCCTAATGGTTATGGGCTGCGCCCCCGGCGCTATGGGCGTACAAATTAATACGCCTGTTCCGGGCGCAAAAACCACACCCGCCCCCAACGGCCAAATCAACCTGCCCGGCGTGAGCCTGCAAATCTATACGCCCGGTCAGAACCCGTTGATCAATACACCCGATGCGCGCGGCAGCGTGGCCGGCGTCTGGCTGGGAGTCTGGCACGGAGTCATTTCTCCGGTAACGCTCGCGCTGTCATTCGCCAACAAGGATGTGCAAATGTACGAAGTCCACAACGACGGCAGCCAATATAACCTGGGTTTCTTTCTCGGAATAGTTGTCCTGCTTGTCGTTCTGGGCGCACTCGTCGGCTCGAGACGCCGATAACCACGCAGTGCATGTAAATTAAGGCCGTAAACGTATCATCTCAATCATCGGTGGTTGAGTAGGCGGCGGTGCTATCCCGCTGCCGTACCGAAACCACCTTGAAAACAATTTTCCCGAAATATTGAGATGATGCCCGTAAACAGGCAAACAGTTTTCCCATTCGCACTTTCATACTTAAAAAGGAGATTTCTGATGGATACTACATACATTATCGTCGCTGTTGTTCTGGCATTGGTGATCGTGGGCGGTCTGTTGGCGTTGGTTTTTACCCGCCGAAACCGTTCAGCGCAGTTTCATGACCACTTTGGGACTGAATATGACCGTACTGTGGAAGCCCTGGGAAACGAGAAGAAAGCACAGGCAGAGCTGAAGGAACGGCAAAAACACGTCGATACTTTGGACATTCGCCCCCTTTCGATCAGCGAGCGCGACCGTTACCTGGCCGATTGGACTGCCGTCCAATCCAAATTTGTCGACGAACCGGGGCAGGCCATCGTAGACGCCGACCACCTGATTATGGAAGTCATGCAGCTTCGTGACTATCCGGTATCCAATTTTGAAGAGCGGGCGGCCGATATCTCGGTCAATTACCCTGATTTGGTGAGCAATTATCGCGCCGCGCAGGAAATTGCGCTCAAACACAAACAGCACCAGGCCAATACCGAAGAATTAAGGCAGGCAGTGATTTGTTACCGCTCGTTGTTCGCGGAACTGCTTGAAACAGACGCGGTCGCTGCATAAGAAGAAATCGAGATAAATCAACAGTAGGGACGTATTCTGATCCGTAGGGATGGCGGTCTTCATGCAGATGCCCTGCTAAATTTGAGACCTCCCCCAAGTGGCGGAGATAAAGCCTCCCCAGCCGCAGGATGTGGCCGGGGAGCGCTTGTTGTATGATAACGCTATGGCCGCGTACTTCTGGTTGATGTCCAATCCGATGCGCTGCCGGTTGAATAAGAGATTGGAAATCCGGCGCATCAACGCTGTCTTGAGCGCCGGCGCAAATTCGGACAGCTTTTTCAAATAATTCAAAGGAGATCACACCATGAACAAGGATGTATTCGAAGGCAAGTGGAAGCAAATACAGGGTCAGGCCAAAGAGTGGTGGGGCAAGCTCACCGACGACGACTTGAAGCGCGTGGGCGGCAAGTACGACAAATTCGTTGGCCTGCTCCAGGAAAAGTATGGCTATACCCGTGAGCACGCACAAGGTGAAATCGACCGGCGGGTAAAGGACCTGAAAGAGGCCGTTAAAGCCTGAGGCCCATAAAAGCCGTGTTCTGGCTGGTACCGCGCCGCTTCTCTATTCCAGGGGAAGCGGCGCGGTAAAGCATTAAGCGCGGCACTTTGTAACCTCAGCACAATATTCATAAGGAGTACGGCGATGAACGAGCAACACCCCTGGGAGTTTACCTGTAAAAAGTGCGGCGGTCATAACTTAACTGTCACTCACACCTGGAGCGTTTTGGCCGGGCCGGATAGCGAAGCCTGGCAGGAATGGGGACCGCTCAAGCCCGACCATCGTTGGCGCTTCGACTTCAAGGAAAAAATAGGAGAGGATGAAGACGATGAAATTGAGCGAGGCGACTTCGGCGAATTTGCAGAAGATGATTCTGATTCCGAGCCGGAGGAGTACGAAACGTTCGACCCGAAGAACGACTCCGATAGTAACGAGTTTTATGTAAATTGTGCAGGTTGTGACCAGGAAATTGAATTCGGCTGGTCGCAACCGGACCGTGGCGGGCGTATATTTCCTGCGGAATGTTCAGATTTCATTCCCGGGGAAACCTGGCGGTGTCACCACACTTAAGCGTGGTGGGCAATCGGGACACGGAATACACGGGAGAACACGGAAAAAACCCCCTTAAAAAACTAGCAGAATCCGTGTAACTCCGTGTAATCCGTGTCCAAATCGTTCT
>JBARBA010000532.1:0-8312 GCA_049792555.1 Anaerolineales bacterium | reverse complement strand
ATCCGCTGGCAGGAACGACGGCGGCCTTCCTGTGCGCGGCGGTCGCGTACGGCCTGCTGGCCTGGAAGTTCCCCTCGGTCTGGCAGTTTGGGGCGGCGCTGATCGGACTGACGGTCGCCGTCGGGTTCGCCGTCTGGATCTTCGACCCGTCCGCCGTGTGGCTGGCCAGCGCCGGGGCGCTGCTCTCGGCGGCCTACATCCTGACCGGCTGGAGATTCTTCGGCGCAGGAAACCTTTTCGAACGCAAAGACAGTTACCGGCTGGTATTGTATGCCACAGGCTTCTTCCTGAGCCTGCCGGTGCTGGTTGCCGGCCTGGCGATGGCCCTGGCAGGCAATGGCCCTGACGGGCAAACGCTCGAAGCGGCCATCCCATTGACGCTGCTCTCGGCCAGCTTCTGCGCCTGGAGCCTGCTGCTGCGCCGCCCGGTTTTCGGCTACGTGGGCGCTGCGCTGCTCTTCGTCCCCTTCTGGATGTGGCTGTCCCTGGCAGGCCTCCAACCCGATGCCTTCCCGCTGGCGTACGCGCTGCTAATCTCCTTTGTGTACCTGCCTGCGGCCATTTTGATCGCGCGCGTCGACAAAAAGTACGCGACTCCCTTCAATGTTACGGGCTGGCTGGCTTCGGCGCTGATCTTTTTCGCCGCCTGCCTGTCAGGCTGGCAACCCCCCATCGTGCTCTCCGCGATAACCCTGGTTCTGTTGGCCACTTACTATGCCTTCAACGCCTGGCATTTCCGCGCGCCGTTTTTTGCCTGGGCGGCGGCGTTCGTCCTGCCGCTCGCCGTCTGGCAAGGACTGCGCAACTGGGCGTTGCCCCTGGAACAGGCCGCGCTGGCCTGGGTGGGGCTGGCCTTCATCTACATGCTGGTCGAACGCCTGCTTAACGGGCGCAAAGACCCGGTCTGGGCCAGGCTTGCCTTCCGCGCGCCGTTCGCGCTGGGGGCCGTCCTGCTCGCCGGTGTGGGCTGGCTGACCTCGTTCATTGCGTACACCGGGTTGTACCAAAACCTGGCGCGCGCGCCCTATCCCCTGGCCGCGCAAGGGCTGCTGGTCTTGCTGGCCATCCTGGCCGCGCGTCTTTACCGCAGCCGTATCCTGCTGCTGCTCGAAACCATCCTGGGTGCGGCGCTCTCGGCATTTTTCTTCATCACCTACGGCGCGAGCCTGTTTGGCCGCAGCCTGGAATGGTACCAGTTCGGGTTGGTCTTTGGCGGCCTGGCCTGGCTGCACTTCCTGGCCGCCGCTGCGCTCGACCGCCGTCCGGCGCGTTACGCCCACGCGCTGTATACCGGCGGGTATGGGTTGGCAGCCCTGGCCGTCTTCTGGACCCTGCCCGACCGCCTCAGCCTGCTCTGGACGCTGGGAAGCCTGATCGTCATGGCGGGCGTCTCCGCCGCGCTGGTGGAGTTCAAAACTCACCGAACCTGGGACGACCTGACCCGCCTGTTTGGCGCGCCAGAAAGCGTTGTTGCGCGCGTGGTACACAGCGCCTTCCTGTGGCCCGCAGCCTGGCTCTTCCCGATCTGGTGCGCTCTGCTGCTCGCGCAACTCAAAACCCCGGATGCCTTCCTCTGGCTGGCGCTCAGCCTCCCGGCGCTGGCTTACCTGCCGCTGGGCGCGCTGCTCGCCAGGCGGGAACCCAGCTACGCCTGGGCCTTTTCCAGCGCGGCGCACGTTTTTACGCCGCTGGCGCTTTTATTCAGCATCGACCACGTCCTGGCTGCCAGCCTGCATGTCATATCGGGCCAGACCATGCCTGTGATCGACAAAACTGCTCTGTACGGCCAGACCCTGGTGCAATTGACTGCGCTGGTCTTCTACGCCACATCGGCCCGGATGAAAACCCAACGCTTCTTTGCGCACGTGGCCTCTTGGGTCAGCATCCTGCTCTTTACGTCGATCCTGCTGGTCATAGTGCCTGCGATGACTACCCGGATTATGGTCATCGCCTGGGCGATCTGGGCCGCCGTCCTGTTGCTCATCGGCTTCCTGCTCGACCGCCGGACGCAGGGTTCCGCGCGTCATGCGCACGGCCCTTACCTGGCCGGATACGCCCTGGCAACCTTTTCCCTGCTCGTCTCCATCCAGGAGCGCGGGCTGACCATCATCGTGCTTGGCTTGTGCATTCTCTTTGCCATCGCTTCGGCTGTGGCAGCGCATTACAAACAGCATCACACCTGGGACGATGTTGTGCGTCTCTTCGGCGCGCCCGGCTCCATCCCCGCCCGGCTGGCGCGCAGCGCCTTCCTGTGGCCGGCAGCCTGGCTCTTCCCGCTCTGGTGCGGGTTAGTCTTGATCCAGCTCGACGCGCAGGTCAGCTTGCGCTGGCTGGCGCTCGCCGTCCCGGCCTTGCTCTACGTCGTTTTGGGGGCGCAACTCGCCAAACGGGAAAGCGTCTATTCCTGGCCCTTCTCCGCTGCCGCGCACACCTTTGCCCTGGTGGCCCTGCTCTTTAGCGTCGACCGGGTGTTTGCCGTCGGGTTTGCGGTCTTCGGGCTTTCCCCACTGCACGTCAACCTGGCAGATACCATCGGCCAGGGCCTGGTGCAACTGGTCGCCGTCGCCTTCTACGCCACATGGGCCGGAATGAAACGCCAACGTTTCTTCGCGTACGTGGCCGCCGGGTTGAGCGTCCTGCCCTTCACATCGTTCCTGGCCTGCCTGCCCGGTATGACGGCTCCATCCATCGTGATCGGCTGGGCCGCCTGGGCCGCCGCGCTAATACTGATCGGCTTCCTGCTCGACCGCTCGAAGGAAGACACCGCGCGCCACGCGCATGGCCCGTACCTGGTCGGGTACGCCCTGGCAGCCTTTGCCCTGCTCGTTTCCGTCCAGGATCGTCCGCTCAACATCGTTGTGCTGGGCCTGTGCATCCTGTTGGCCGCCTGGGCCAACGCGGCGCTGCACTTCCAACGCCAGCGCACTTGGGACGACTTCGTCAACTTCTTCTGGCGCAGCGATACACCGATCAAACGCGGCGCGCGCCTGCTGCCCCTGTTCTTCGCCGCCTACGCCCTGCCCGTCTGGCTGGCGCAGCTCGAAACGTATTCCCACCTGTCCCTGGCCTGGCAGGGAGTCTCGCTGGCGCTGCTGGCCCCGCTCTACATTGCCTGCGGCCTGGCCGCGCGCCGCGCCAACCCGGACTACACCTGGCCCCTCTACAGCGCCGGCTACGCGCTGACCGCGCTCGGCGCAATGATCGCCTTCGGCGACCAACGCCTGGCCATCTACGTGCTCGCGCTCGATATCGTCGTCTACGCCGTCTCGTCGGTCATTTTCCGCCAGCCGTTCTGGCTGTACCTGGCCACCGTTCTGACGCCCGTCACCGCCCTGGTGACGCTCCAATACAACGCGCTCTTCACATTGCAATGGGTTGCCTGGAGCTTCACGGCGCTGGGCCTGCTCTACTTCGGCCTCGGCCAACTGGTCGAGCGCCGCAGCCCCGAAGCGGGCGGCGTTGCGCCCTTTGCCATGCCGTTCTACGCGCCGGGCTACCTGCTCAGCGCCGTCGCGCTGGCCCTGGCCAGCGGCGACCGCTCCCTGGCGCTGGGCGTCTACCCGGCCAACATCCTGCTCTTTGCGCTTTCGGCCTGGCGCTTCCGCGAGCCGCTTTTCCTCTACCCGGCGGTGTGGTTGAGCATCGTCCCGTACTATCTTTTTGTCGTCCCAACTTTTTCCGTGCCCTTCGAATGGCAGGGTGTGGCCTGGCTGCCGCACATCGTGGCGCTGATTGCGTTGGGCCGCTTCGTCTTCCACAAACGCCCGCTGGATTTGAAGACGCCGCACGCCATCCTGGCCTCGCTCAGCCACCCCGCCATGCCGTTCTACTCCATCGCCTATGCCTTGACGATCAACATGATCCTCGGCTCGCGCTGGACTCCCAACGCGCTGACGGTTGCCCTGGTCATTGCGACGATGCTCTACCTGGCCTCGGCGCTCTTGTTCCGTCACCCGGCCTGGCTCTACCCGACGCTTTTCAGCGCTCATTTCGCCATCCTGGCCTACTTTAGCATCCACCCCGGCGACAGCCCGGCGCGCTACGTGACCCTGCCCTTCATGCTCCTGACCTGGCTCGAGGCCCTGGCCGGCTACTTCGTCAGCCGTCGCTACCCGGTGACGGAAATGAAAGCCAACGGGCGGCTGGTCTTCAAGTTCTTTGGGCGCGAGTTCGACTTCGGCGCCTACCCCTCCGTCGGCTACCTGACGGTCCCTTCGTGGGCGCAGCCGGTCTTCATCGTCGTTGCGCTGGATATCCTGCTCTGGCAAAGCACTGCCCTGGGCGGCCTGGATACCGGTCTGTGGGTCTCCGCCGGTTTCTTCCTGCTGCTGGCCCTCTTCGCCACGCTCTGGCAGGATAAACTGCTGGCGCACATTTCGCTCGGCCTGGGCGTGCTGGCTGCCGTTTATCAAATGCGCGCGCTGGACATGTCCGGCCCGCAGATTTTCGCCAATCTGGGCGGCGTCGCCCTGGCGCTCTACCTGTTCTCCTGGCTGGCGGACCGGCTCAAAGGCGCGCTGGACGTCTGGCGCAGGCCAACGATCAACCTGGCTGTGGCGCTTTCGGTCCTCAGCCTGCTGGTGGCCTTGCCGTCTATTTTCGTCGACACGTTGGCTGCGGCGCTGGCGCTGGGCTTTAGCGGCGCGCTATACATGACCATGTCGCTGCGCAAGCGCACGTACCTGCTCGGTTACTTCGGCATGGGCAGCCTGCTGGTGGCTTGGTCGCTATTCCTGTTCTTCGTCCAGAACGTTGCGCTACCACAGGTCTACGCCATCCCGGCCGGCCTGTACTTCATCGGCATGGGCTTCTTCGAACGCGCGCGCCGCCCCGGGCGCTTTGCCCTGCTGATCGAAAGCCTGGGCCTGGCCTTTATGCTGGTGACGACCTTTATCCAATCTACGAATACGCAGACGGGCTTCCCGTATTTCCTGCTGCTGATCGTCGAGGCAGCCCTGGTGGTCTGGTGGGGAGCGGCCCGGCGTCTGCGCGTGCCGTTTGTGATCGGCATCATCGCCATCGTGGTCAATTTCCTGGCCCAGGTGGTGGTGCGCTTCCACGACGCCAATCCCTGGATCGTGGGCCTGGTCGTCGGCATCGTATTCCTGGGGCTGGGGATCATCATCGAACGCCGCCGCGAGGCCCTGCTGGCGCGCGCCCAGGAACTGCGCGACAGGCTCGAAAGGTGGAACTAAATGAAAACACAGATCACCAAAAAGAATGTCAAGGATGCCCGCCTGGTGTACCTGTGGCTGCTCTTCGCGCCCATTATTGCCGTGCCGTGCTGGGCGCTCAGCGGCCTTTCCAATTCGTCCAACCTCGTCATCACCATTGTGGCGGCGACGCTTCCGCTGATCTTCTATGCCCCGGTGTTCGTCTGGGCGTTTAACCCCAGCCCTTATACCAGGGCGCACGCCCGCCAGGGAATTGTCTTGCTGGCCCTGCGTTTTGGTTGCGCGGTGCTGGTGGGCATGGGCGCGTGGTACATGCTGGTGGGCAACGCCTTCCTCTGGCTGGTGGGCGGCCTGCTTGGCCTGATACAGGCCGGCAGGGGCCAGACCTGGATTGGCGACATCGACGCCGAGATCATCACCCGCGCGCTCGTGAAAGCCCAGGCAACCAACAAACCTGCGCCATCGCCAGAAATCCAATATTACCTGAACGTTTTCCGCACCGGAGATGCTGCGGCCCGCGAAGCTGCCATCCGCAGGCTCGAAGCCATTGGCCAGGTGGAGACTTTCTAAATGCACCTTTACCACGAAGTCGCCAAGACACCAAGTCTTGGAGAAAAAACCAAAGAATTCTTGTATCATTTCCATAATTGGTGGTTGAGTAGGCGGCGGTGCAGTTCCGCCGCCGTACCGAAACCACCTTGTAACAGCAATCTCCCCAAAATATTGAAATGATACGAATTCTTCATGTCTTTGTGGCTTTGTGGTTAAAGTTCTTGATCTTCCCGACAATTACGGGAAAGCCGTTTGTCGATAAGGAGACACTATGCAAAAAAAACCGGGTAAATTTCTGGCAATCATTGCCATCCTAACCGGCGGGTTGTTATTCCTGACGGGCTGCGCGACCCTGGCCGGTTTCCTCGGCCTGCCGGTTGTGATCGGAAGCGACTTGTTCAGCCGGCAAATCGGCGTGATGGCCGCCATCTTCCTAGGGTTGGGCTGCGGTACTCTGGCGTTTTTTCAAGGGTTCGGTTCGTTATTTGAACGGCCCTCGCGTAATTTCCGCCTGCCGCCCGCTTACTTTTTTTGGATCGTATTCGGCCTGGCGCTGGGACTGGGCAACGTGCTGCTAAACACCGGGATGGCTGTCAACTACGCCTTCCCCTTCATTTTCTTGCTGGGCGCAGCCCTGCCGACGCTGGCAATGCTGACGCACGGCGCGCGCAAGTTGGGCGGCCCGGCCACCTGGCGGCAGGTGACGCTGATGTTCGTGGCCGGCAGCACCATTTCCATTCTCGTCGCCATCTTGCTGGAAAGCGCCCTGCCCGCGCTGGCCTGGCTGCTGATCGCGCCGCTCAAGTCGCTGGCCGAAGATTTCTCGTGGCTTTCGTTTGGCTCATCCGGTTTCATCGAGCGCATCTTCTTCTCGCCGTTGATCGTGGTCTTCCTGGTCTTCACCGCCATCCAGGCCCCCATCCCCGAAGAGTTCGCCAAGGCCATCGGCCCCGGGCTGATGGGCCTGCGCGTCCGGAACGAACGCCAGGCCTTCCTGATCGGTCTGGCCTCCGGCGCGGGCTTTGCCATCCTTGAGAATATGCTCTATGAAGGCGTGTACGCCCAATGGAACGGCTGGAGTTGGGGCGGGATCACCCTGCTGCGCGGCTTTGGCTCGATCCTGCACCCGCTTTGCGCGGGCATCATCGCCCTGGCCATCTTCCGGGCGCGGACAAACGGCAAAGGCTGGCTGCGCACCGTCGGCCCGGCCTACCTGCTCTCGGTGGGCCTGCATACGCTGTGGAACGGCGGCTTCGAGCCGCTGGTCTACCTGACCGGCCTCGATCATTTTATGGGCGGCCAGTCCTTTTCGATCTACGGCACGTCCGTGCAGGTGATCTTGATCCTTTTCCTGTTTGCGCTTTCGGCGGGGTTGTGGCTGTATTGCAATCGCATCCTCACCCGGCTCGGGCAGGGACTCGAAGTGGAGCTTGTCCCGCTGCTGGTCTCGCGCCGCGCCCTGGCCGGGGTTGCGCTAACGTCCGTCGCTGTGCTGGTGCCTGTCGGGGCAATGCTCGGCCCCTCGTGGAGCAACATCCAGGCTGCGGCGGTGGGCGGAGTCCCAACGGCAACGCCGACCTTCACCCCAACGCAAACGCCAACCCCAACATCCACATCGACGCCGAGACCCACATCGACGCAGACGCTCACACGCACCCCCACGTCGACCCGCACCCCCACGCCGCTCTTTCTTGACCCGAGCCAGAATTATCTCGCCACCGCCACTGCATTCTCACAGGCTACGCCCGGCTTTTCCGACACTTTCGACAAGGCCGGTTCCTGGGATACACACTATAGTAACGACAGCGATGGTATTTATGCCCAAAAAATTACGGGCGGAAAGTATCTCTGGAGCGTTACCAGCAAAAATGGAGTCTTCGTACACTCAATCCTTAGCAGTCAACCACTCACCGACAAGTTCTACCTCGCCGTGGACATCAAAACGCAAGGCAGCTTCTGGGCGGAATCGGGCCTGCTGCTGCGCGGAAGCATTAATGGCTATTACGCTTTCCTGGTGAACAGCAACACGCAAGCCTTCAACGTTACTGCTCTCTTGCCCACAGGCCGGGTAACGATCATTCCCAACACAGTTAACACAGCCATCCGCAGGGACGCTTCCAACCGCGTGGCAGTGCTGGCCGATGGTTCCCGCTACGTCCTTTTTGTCAACGGCCAATATGTGGGTTGTTTTGTGGACGACCGCCTGAAATTGGGAAACCCCGGTCTCGGCATCAACATCGCCTATCCACAAGAAACCGCCAATTTCGAATTTGACAACTTCGAACTGGATCATTGACCCAACTGGAGAGCGTTAACCTGTTTTCAAGCGGCGCAAACGCCGACGCCTGTTCAAAGCCGAGGAAACAAAAAGCAACCTGTCATTGCCTGCGCCGCGCGCAGGCAATGACCATTTTTATGAGAATTTATCGTATCCTTTCAATCATCGGTGGTTGAGTAGGCGGCGACGCTATCTCGCCGCCGTATCGAAACCACTGATGATTGAAAGGATATGAAATGGGTGTGTTTCAAATGAGTTGAAAGTCTGGTATCAATAAAGTGAATTTTGGCAAACCACTTTGGAGAGAA